>CABQGZ010000614.1 GCA_902463835.1 uncultured Lachnospiraceae bacterium | reverse complement strand
AAAGCTTGCGGATCGGGAGGCTGCCATCAGCGCCATGGCAGAGCTTCTGGAGCTGCAGCCGGAGGTCATAGAGAAAAAGCTTGCGGCAAAGTGGGTGAAGGAGGATTCCTTTGTGCCCATCAAAACAGTTGCGAAGGTGAAGGAGACGAATCTGATGGTTATAGAGCCGGATCCCAAGGCCTTGGCCAGGAAGGAACTGCAGGAACAGCTTCTGGCAATTCCCGGGGTCATGATATCCGATACCCAGGTGCGGGAATACCCGTATGGGCAGGCGGCCGCCCATCTGGTGGGATATGTGCAGAATGTGACGGCAGAGGATCTGGAAAAGCATCCGGGGGAAGGCTACACCGCCAACAGCGTGATTGGCAGAACCGGTATGGAGGGCTTGTTTGAAAAGGAATTGAAGGGACAAAACGGCTGCCGGATTTATCTGACCGACGCGGAGGGAAAAGAGAAAAAGGAGCTGGCCAATCAGCCGGTGCAGGACGGACAGACGGTGAAGCTCACCATCGATATGGATATCCAGAAGTCGCTGTTTGAACAGTTCAAGGAGGACAAAAGCTGCTCCGTTGCCATGAATCCCTATACCGGAGAGGTGCTGGCCCTTGTGAGCACGCCGGCCTATGACGACAACGATTTTATTCTGGGACTGTCAGACGCGGCATGGACGGCGCTCAATGAAGATCCGGCCAAGCCGCTGTATAACCGGTTCCGACAGACCTGGTGCCCCGGCTCCTCCTTTAAGCCCATCGTCGCCGCCATCGGATTGACCACCGGCGCCATCGATCCCAATGAGGATTACGGGAACGAGGGCTTAAGCTGGCAGAAGGATGAGTCCTGGGGCTCCTACCATGTGACGACTCTTCATGCTTATGAGCCGGCTGTTCTGGAAAATGCGCTGATCTACTCGGACAACATATATTTTGCAAAAGCGGCTCTTCGCATCGGATCGGATGACCTGGAGACTGCCCTGAAAGGACTTGGCTTTGGCGAGGCTGTGCCCTTTGAGATTCAGATGGCAAAGTCCCAGTTCTCCAACAAGGAGAAGATCGAGACAGAGATCCAGTTGGCGGACAGCGGCTATGGCCAGGGCCAGATCCTGGTCAATCCTTTGCACATGGCGAGCATCTATACGGCTTTTGCCAACGACGGAAATATCCTGCGACCGCAGCTTGTCTACCAGCCGGATGAGGCAGTGGAATATTGGATTCCGGAAGCTTTTTCCAAGGATGTGGCGAACCGTGTGCTGGAGGGCTTGAAGAAAGTAGTGAGCGATCCACATGGAACAGGTCATAAGGCCAGCCGGGAGGATGTGCTGCTGGCGGGAAAGACCGGAACTGCAGAGATTAAAGTGTCTAAGGAGGATACAAACGGCACGGAACTGGGATGGTTTTCCGTATTTACGGCAGATCCGTCGGCCAAACGGCCGATTCTCATCGTAAGCATGGTGGAGGATGTGAAGAACCGCGGCGGCAGCGGCTACGTGGTAGAAAAAGACCGGCAGGTGCTGGTGGATCTGTTTGGCGGGGAGTAAGTAGTCAGGAAGAAATATTGTTGCACTGTTTTTCTTTTGCTCCATATGATATTAGGAAAGTAAAAGGAAAAAGGAGTTGCTATGGATTGTTTTGTTAGACAGACAGATTTTGGGCCAAACCCATATACGGTCAATGTGGAACAGGCGGCGTGCGTAAATGAAAATTTCCGGACAGCTGTCTGGACCGGCTGTCATTTGCAGATGACAGTGATGTGTATTCCGCCCTGTGGAGAGATTGGCATGGAGATGCACCCGGATACAGATCAGATGGTTCGGATTGAGCAGGGCTGTGCTATGGTTCGTATGGGAAGAAACAGATGCAGACAGGAGCTACAGCGGAATCTGGGGAACGGGGACGCAGTGTTTATACCGGCCGGAACATGGCATAATATTGTCAATATCGGCAGATGTCCGTTGAAGGTATCTTCCGTGTATGCACCGCCAAATCATCCGCGGGGAACCGTACAGCGGACAAAGGAAGCAGCGGAATATTAGTGATAAAATGGAGGATGACTATTCACAGCCAATAAAACGTGCTTGTTCATGCGGCCTCGTTTTGTTGGCTGTGGGTGAGGGATGACCGAACTGTTGCGGAGGAGAGAAAAGAGGAGTAAAATGAAGACAGTTGAGAAGAACAATGATACTGAGATCTGTGCGGCAGCCAAAAAATGCGGGGGCTGTCAGTATCAGGGAATTCCATATCAGGCACAGCTGCGAAAAAAGCAGAAGCAGGAGGAGCAGCTGCTGGGAGAATTCTGTAAGATATCCCCTATCCTGGGGATGGAGAAGCCCTGCTATTACCGGAATAAGGTTCACCGAGTATTTGACCGGGACCGCAAGGGGAATATCATTGCGGGAACGTACCAGGCCAACACCCACCGGGTGGTTCCGGTGCAGGAGTGCATGATTGAAGACCGGGAATGCCAGGCGATCATAGAGACCATCCGGGGGATGCTGAAATCCTTCAAGATAAAAACATACGATGAGGACACCGGATACGGGCTTATGCGCCACGTGCTGGTACGAAAAGGTGCCAAGACAGGGGAGATTATGGTGGTTCTTGTCCTGGGATCCCCCATTCTGCCTTCCAAAAACAATTTTGTCAAGGCTCTTAGGAAGGAGCATCCGAAGATCACCACGGTGGTTCTGAATGTGAATGACAAGAGAACCAGCATGGTTCTGGGAGAGTGGCAGAAGCCCCTCTACGGCCCCGGCTTTATACAGGACAAGCTGTGCGGCCTTACCTTCCGCATATCGCCAAAGTCCTTCTTCCAGGTGAACCCGGTGCAGACGGAGCGGCTGTATCAGACAGCCATGGATTTCGCGGAGCTTACCGGCAAGGAGACTGTGATTGACGCATACTGCGGAACAGGAACCATCGGACTTACCGCAGCACGCCGCGCAGGACAGGTGATCGGTGTGGAGCTGAACCCGGATGCAGTGCGGGACGCCCGGAACAACGCGAAGCAGAATGAGATCACCAACGCTCGCTTTTTCCGGGGCGATGCCGGGGAAGTGATGGTGGAGATGGCAGGAGATGGGCAGCAGGCGGATGTGGTTTTCCTGGATCCGCCCAGAGCGGGCAGTGATGAACGCT
>CABQGZ010000613.1 GCA_902463835.1 uncultured Lachnospiraceae bacterium | reverse complement strand
TATGATATCTAAGGATTGCTTTACTTCACAATGGATCGATGAAGTCTCCACGAGATTGGAATACAAGGATAAGAGTCTGATTGAAAAAGTTGTCAGAGCATTTTCTCTCTTGGAAATGCTTGTTCAGTCCGGATGTCCACTGATATTCAAGGGAGGCACCGCACTTATGCTCATACTAGGGAAAGCCCTACACAGGATGTCAATAGACATAGACATAATCTGTCCTCCCGGAACCGACATTGAGCGATATCTTGGAAATTATCACGAACATGGTTTTATACGCTACCAACTAGTGAACAAGGAGAATGCAGGAAGAAATATCCCGGTCAGCCACTCAAAAGTCTTCTACCAAATAACATATACAGATAGAAGCGATTTAAATGAATACATTCGCCTTGACGTACTCTACGAAGACAATCCATATTCTACGACAGAGTCTATCGCCATAGAAAGCCCCTTCTTTAAACTGGAAGGAAAGCCATTATTGGTGACAGTTCCAACAAAGGAAGGCATTCTAGGAGACAAGTTAACAGCCTTTGCCCCAAACACTACCGGCATTCCATACTTCAAAGGTGACCGAAACTGCAATATGGAGATCATCAAGCAACTTTATGACATCAACCGTCTTTTCGAAAATGTGGAGAACTTTACCGAGACGTTTGAATCATTCAAGAGATTGTCAAATGTAGAACTTGGTTACAGGGGCCTTGAGGGGCTCATAAACGAATATTTCGAAGATGTGCGGCAAACCGCTCTTTGTATATCAACCAGAGGACAGGCAGGTAAAGGCGACATTGACTATTTTCTCTCGGGAATCAAACGGGTAAAATCTTTTATGTATAAAGATAAGTATATGATAGAGAATGCGATTAAGGATGCTTCAAGGGTAGCCTACCTAACAACTTGTTTTGAAAAAGGAATGCTTCATATAGAAAAATATTCCGGGAATCCTGAAGAAATCGCATTCTTAAAGATTTCTGACAACATATCTAGCAAACTCCGAAAACTTAAGAGTATAAGTCCTGAATCATATTACTATTGGGCAAAGACCGATGAGCTCATAAAAGGGTGACTGTCAGTCTTTCGATTTCCAGTCACCCCTTCTTTCGCAACACACAAGGTTTTACATTCTTGTTCGTCTATCTATTTGAATCATGGCAATTTAAATATCGAAGACAACCTCCAACCTGTCGCCGGAATGAATCGTGGTTTCAGGGATATCCACGTAAACTGACTGGCCATCAACCACCCTGTCCGCCACGCTCAAAGTCTCTCCATTGATTTTGACTGTCATGCCACGCAATGAGGCCGAAGCCGGAATCTGAAGTTGAATCTGAGTCAGGCGAAGTTTGCCGTAAAGCAACTCTATGGAGTTCTCCTGACGGTCTGCGGATCTGCGTTGAGACATATTCCCCCACCCTTCAGCGGATGTAAAGAATCCGGTGAAATCATTCTCCTCCACCTTCGGGGCAAAACCTATAATTCCCTTAGGGCCGTCATACCAGTACCCCTGAATTGCCTTCATAATGCCATAGGAGGCCATAGCCCTTGCATAATGGTCACCGCATTCTATCTCGTTCCATGGATTATGTTTCTTTCCGTCGTAACGCGAATGGGCACCTTTCACTATAGCCAGTCCTTCTTCAATCATACCTCTTTCAATCATCTCGGTGGCAACCTGATATTCAATTCCAGTCCAAACCTCATCCCTATATCTGACACCTCTCTCACCAGGATGTGTCTCATGAGGCCATGTACAGATGAATAGCCCAGGTTCTCCGGAATGTGCATAATAACGCTCCGGCAGATGCAATTCGCTCTGCGCCTTGACATCATTTGTCCAGTTATATTTCCAAATGGACTTCATCGCCGTGTTGACGGCATCCGTAGGATACAAGTCACCAAGCCTGTAAAGCGAAGCCCATGTCTGTCCAAAAAGTTGGTCAGCAAGGCAACCATGGCCATACTGGTTGTAAGGATATTCCTTGGCATCAACATCCTGATAGAAATATTCACCGTTCCAGAGGCGATCCATCGTGTTGGCGCTTCCGGCGGTATATATTCTGTTGTAACGCTTGGCGGCCACAGTATCCTTCATCACATAAGCCATTTTTTCCCCTGCACGTAGGGCGGCGAGATAAAGACCTCCCACATAGGTATTGGCCCCGTTGAAAGAGATGTCATAAGTATTAGGCTGGTTCTTGACAATCAGACCATCCTCATTTCCATCCTCCCTGATCAGGTACTCGATGGACTTCTTGACCTTGTCCCAATTCCTCGCGAGGAAATAATCATTCTTTGACATCAGATGCTCACGGTACATTCTCAAAATGACGCTGGCGTGTCCGTCAACGAGAATGCCGCCGTCACCGTTTCTGGCCAGAATACCACCGTCAGGCTGGAATGACACTGAATAGTCTGTCTTTTCCCGAAGGTTTCTCTCAAGTTCCGGGAAGAACGAGGCAAGAGTCTGGGCATAGCCCCATACGTGAGTGCAGGTTCCATCACAGGAGCCAACACCTTCCCAAGCCCAGAACTTGTCATTAGACCACCATTGGCAGGTCTCTGTAGCCAAAGTTGACAATGACATCAGGCATCTTTGGGTAAGCCAGTACGGCAAAGTCGTGTTCTTGTAGTAGGCATCGCGGAAAGAATGAGTGAGGCCGGACAGTTCATCATAGTTCTTATAGACATAGTCCGCCACGTCGAGAGAAGAATCGTACCAATTTGTGTACATATTCCCGATGGCAGGACGATTCGGTGGAATCGGACGGTTCCAGACTGTTCCCCTATAGTCAAGAGGTCTGTTAGGGAAGTACCAGGACAAAACGTAAACGACCTTCTTTGACTCACCGGGAGCCAAAGAGAAAGAGGATGTCAGGCTGCCGACAAGAGACGTTCCAAGAGGTGCCTCAGCGCTTTGCCTTTCTCCATTCACATCCGCGGTCACTTTTGCGTCAGGATCAAACACAGAAAGAGCGAAATTACCGAAATACGGATGATCGCTATCGATCAATGACTTAGGAATAGTTATCGGCACATCCGAGAATTGAATATTATCAACTGAAATGTGCCCCCAGTCTCCAGAAAGTTTGTCAACGATCTCTATGTGTGCCTTCTTGCCTTTGAACTCAGACAC
>CABQGZ010000612.1 GCA_902463835.1 uncultured Lachnospiraceae bacterium | reverse complement strand
AATCAATGCAAAAAGCACCGGGCGAAGAGACTGGATCTCCGCCCGGCAACATTTTAAAAGATTCTGGTCATTGTCACATCACAAAGCCAAGCACCACATACAGCACAAGGGAAATTGCGGCAAATATAAGTACATAAGGCATCTGCGTCTTGACATGATCAATAATATCGCAGCCAGTGGTGGCGCATGACATGATCGTCGTATCGGATATCGGTGAGGAGTGATCTCCAAAGATTGATCCTCCAAACACCGCTCCGGCAACAAGCGGGATACTTATTCCCATGCTGATGGCCATGGGCAGGCAGATGACCGACATGATGGCCATAGTCCCCATGGAGGTTCCTGTTGCAAAGGAGAGAAGCATACAAAGAAGAAAGCTGAGTGCGGGAAGGAGTGCCGGGCTGAGAACGCCCATAAAGACGGAAGTGAGGTAGTTTCCGGTATCGAGGTCCTTCACGAGATTTCCCATTGTAAAACCGAAAAGCAAGATCCCCGCCACCGGGAGCATGGTGCCCATTCCTTTGAACATCTCATTTATCACTTCATCCACAGAAAACAGCTTTTGGGCTACACACAGAATACATATCGTGAACACAGCGAGAATACAGCCCCAGAGGAGGCTTTGCATACCGGCGCCCTGCGTGGGGTTTCCCTTGCCGGTGATGGTGAGTACGGCAAGAATCGTGGCAATAAGCACCCCCATTGGCAGCAGCATATTCAGAACGCGGGGCTTTGCCTTGCTGGGAGACATCGTCTCCTCGGTGAGTGTGCCGCCGCGGCCGGGATTATCAAGCGCATCCGTTTTATCTGCGCGTTCTTCGGCTTTTCGCATCGGTCCTATGTTTATTCCGAATAAAGAGACAGCGAGCGTGCCAAACACGGCAAGGATACAATAGAAATTAAGCGGAATGGACCGGAGCAGAACCGAGATAGCTTCATTTTCCGGAACGCCGCCGGAGGTGAGGTAACCCGCCAGGGCGGCAAGCCAGCCGCTGAGCGGAAAGAGGACGCACCACGGCGTTGAGGTTGCGTGGACGATGAATGCCGATTTTTCATGGGGAACCTTGAGCGCGTCATTGAACGGGCGGGAGACGGATCCTGTAACCATACAGCTGAGAGACCCGGAAGTAAAGATGATTATGCCAAGAAGCCAGGTAAAAATACTCGCGCCGCGCTTTGTCTTGATAAGCGCACGCTTCTTCAGCATGACCTCTGTAAACCCCTCTACGCCGCCGGATTTCTCTATAAGGTATATGAGTGCGCCGATGAGCAGGAAGGAAATGAGCGTGATCGTATTCCCGCTGCTCTCAAAGGTGTGAATGAAGCTGTAGAAGGCGTCATTGAGGACTGTTAGAGGAGATCCCCCGCACAGTACCATGGAACTCGTGAAAATACCGATGAGCAGCGAGAAAAAGACATTTTTCGTCACCAGCGCCAACACAATCGTGAGAATGGGTGGAACAACTGACCAGAAACCGTACTGCATGAAAAGTACTCCTCCTTTATTTTCTTATACTTCTGCCGAGATCGTTTTGAACGATACGGCCTTTTTCTACAGCGGTAACTCCGCCAATAAGAACCCTGTCTATTCCTGTCGGCGCACAGACGGGATGCTGAAAATCCGCACAGTCCATGATGCTGTCTGGGTCGAATATCACCGCGTCGGCATCGGCGCCGACGCGCAGGCATCCCTTGGATGTAAGCCCGAGACGAGCGGCCGGCATGGCGGTCATTCGGCTTATCGCGTCATATAGGCTGATCTTTCCGCGACGAGCAAACTGCGAAAGGAACCGAGGAAACGCCCCGGCGGCACGCGGATGCCCCTGACCATGTGACAGTATCCCGTCGCTCGCCAGCATGACATTTGGGTGGGCAAAGGCACGGTCCACATCATCCTCTCTCATGACATAACACACAGTTAGACATTCCGGATGTGCACTTCGCACCTCGTTGAAAATAGCCTCGGTGCAGCGCTGCCCCTTATATTTTCCCTCACACAGCTCCACAGCATCGTAGGAACAGCCATAACGATCCATCCAGCCGTCGTCATAGGTGGCGGAGCCTATTGAGGTTGAAAATGCATCGTATGGATAGCAGTCGCAGCTCACGTCAAGCCCATTCATACGGTAGCGGTCGATCATGCGCAGGAAGCTCTCCATCTGACCGAACCCTGCCATGCTTCCTATATGTGAGAGCTGTACGGGGATGCCGAGCTCTACGCCCACGTCAAGAATTTCTCTCCCGGCGGCAAAGACCTCCTGTGCGTCAGAACGAATATGTGCGGCAATCATTTTACCGCTGCCGCAGCACGGGCGCGCAGCGGCGATGATCTCCTCGCGGTTCGTGCCGGGAGAATATCGCATCCCATACGACACGCCAAGACAGCCGCGCATAAGCGCACGATCTATCCCTGCGTTTATCAATTCGCGCTGAGCAGCTGTCGCCGGGGAATAGCGATCCATTACACCGGCACTCCGGCGAAAATAGGTGTGTCCTGCGAGCATACCTACATTTACAGCAACTCCGTTTTGATCAACGATATCCAGATAATCTGCCGGATCGCAGCAGTTGTCGCCGCAGTTTCCGCCGAGGGCCGTGGTCACGCCCATGCGCAGCATGCAGTGGAAGATCGAGCGGTCTGTATCTGCGTAGATTCGACCGTTCTCAATGGGGTCTTCATGCATATGTATGTCGATAAAACCGGGACAAACGACCTTGCCGGTTGCGTCAATGCGCTCGTCCGCATTAGGCATATCCTCCGTAACAGATGCCACACGCCCGTTTTCTATCAGTATATTGAGATGGGCATCGACCCTGTTTGCCGGGTCTATGAGATGTCCGCCGTAAATAAGAGTTCGCAAAGCACAGCACCTTCTTGGTTTTTATGGGACTATTATAAAGGAATTTTTTGCACAGTAAACCGCCGATGATGCTGAAAATATTGCAAAAGATGCTGGAAATGAAGCCGCATATTCTGTACACATCCCACTACCGCCCATCTGCGCTTTCTACAATGGCGAGGTTGATAACGTAAATCGATCGCTCCTTATAAACATCGACGATCCTTCATAGTACCGCATAGCTGCAGCGTCACGTGGGATAGTCCTACTATCCCAACGCCACATCCAGCGTCATCATGACGCTGAA
>CABQGZ010000611.1 GCA_902463835.1 uncultured Lachnospiraceae bacterium | reverse complement strand
TATTTTCGGTGCCGGCCACCATAATGTAATCCAGCGTGATATCGGTGCGCTTCATCTCCTCCACCTTGCTGCCAAGGGCAGACAGATTCGTGTGAAAGGAGGAAACATTGGCCGGGATATCATAATGGTTCTTATACATGCGATTCAGCTGAAGCACAAGGGCATCGATAGCTGCGGTATACGATGTGCTCTTCCCATATCTGTCCTTCATCTGCTCCGAGATGTGGGCAAGCGTCTCATACTGCTCTTCAAACCGCTCGATTACGTCCGGCATCTTGGAATCCAGACTGTAATCTCGGTTCACATCCGGCGTCGTCCCGGTGATCGTCACAATCTTGCGGTACACGGAATTTAAAACCTTTAAGCTCTTCTCCAGATCACGGCAAAAATCTGCTATGTCACCCAGGGAAGCCTCCAGGCGGACCGTATTCTCTCCCTTGTTCAATTTCACAAGATATGCGCCGTCCTCATTCCCGAAGATGACGTTTTCATATTCGCTGGAATACGCAAATGGGAAGTTCCTCGCCTCCGCAAAAGGGAGCTCGCCGTTGATATAGATATTCCGGTAGGCGCTCTGATCCTTCATATTGTTCTGCTTGGCCTTGAACGCTAACCGATACAGACCGTCCATAGGTGCCTCCAACGTGTACTCCACCCACATGCCGTTGGTGTCGAATCTTCCGCCGCCAAGAACATTCAGCTTAATCTTCAGCCCGTCATACGGTTCCACGCCAGGCTCGCTCCGATCCGCCACCGCCGACAGCATGGCAGATGATTTCTTATCCGTATCCTCCGCCTGTCTCTTGTAGAAATAATCGGACACCTCAGCATATCCCGCCCTGCGACAATCTGCCAACGCTTCCTCGTAGGACGGAAGTTTCTTTTCCGGTGCAAACAACACGCTTCGGATCACCAGCGGTTCTTCCAGCGACGTGAACCGCAGCGTATGCTCTCCCTCTGTGAGATAGAACAGAAACGGCTCCTCATAGTATCCGTTGCTGTCGCTTAAATAGTACGTGATCCATTCCGGTGCCTGAACCTGACTTGGATACAGATCATTTCCATCGGAATCCGTTGTCACCTCATTTTCATCCTTCCAGACTCTTGACAGGATGAACTGCTCCGCTTCGTCAAAGGGATACGCTCCGTCAATCATAAGCGACTGTTTGATATCCTGGCCTCTTCCTTCCACTGGATAATAATCGACGCCAATCCGGTAAAGCCCTTCTTTGCTGACACCAACTGTAAGCTGGAAAGAGCCGCCCTCCTCCATATGCGCCTCGGCGCTGACAACAAACTCCGGTACATCCGTGTTCGCCTTTGCATGTTTCCGGATATAATACTCATATGAGCTGTCCTGCAAACCTATAGCCTCATCATCTTCTTCATCCTGGGCTGTCTCGTCACCAGTTTGAATTTCCTTTTTGTCCTCATCTCTGGCAGCGGTATCTTCCACGCCTGATGCGTAAACCGGAAAACTTGTCAACGACAATGGGTTCTCCGTTATAAGAATCGACACTGCCAGCACACATACGGCAAAAATTCTTCTTATCCTTTTCATCGTTCCCTCCCATAAAAATACGCTTCCGTTTTGGCACATAAATAATGATATACCGGCAAATGCAGCTCCTGCACCTTATACGTTTCCGTTTCGGGAACGCAGATGCAGACGTCCGAAATCTCCTTTAATCTTCCACCCAATCTTCCAGTAAGACTTATCACGTTGATCCCAAGGGATTTTCCCACTGCCGCAGCTGCACAGACATTTTTCGAATTTCCCGAAGTACTTATGCAGACAAGTACATCCTCCCTGTTTCCAAGCCCCATCAGCTGCTGCGCATACACAAGCTCCGGATCGACATCGTTGCAGAAGGCAGAATTTAATGCAACGGCAGAATTTAATGAAATCGCAGGCAATCCATTCTGAAGACGGTTTAACCACTGCTCACTGACTGCGGGGCAATTTCCCTTCATAACGCTTTTCTGTTCATCGCTTAGCGGGCGCAGGCTCAGAAACCCCTTCATCAGCTCGCCTACAATATGATCGCTGTCCGCGCAGCTGCCGCCGTTCCCGCAGATAAGAAGTTTCCCGCCGTTTTTGTAACAGCTTATCCATATCTTCCCAGCCATCTCTATGTATTCCCTGATCCCTGCAAGCGCCGGGTAACGTTCTATCAAGTTGTCGATCATCTGTCATCACCCCTGTATTCTCTATAGTAAAGCCGTTGCAAGCGCCGCATAATCGCCGATATGCTCGCCAAGGCCAGCCGGTACAACCTCACATGCACCGGCGGCCTGGGGCAGCGCCTCCCGATCCATCACTCTTTTTGTTGCTTCCCACAGCAGATCCTGCCTGCGGGCAAAAATGCTTCCGATTACGATTTTCTGCGGATTCAAAATATCGATCAGCACCGCAAGTCCACACCCCAGGTACTCACCGCACAGCTCATATACCTTTATCGCAGTCGCATCTCCCGCATCAGCGGCATCCGCAACCGTCTTCGCCGTCACATCCTCCGCTGTCATACCTTTTCTGAAATACAACGGGTAATTTCCCTGCTGAACCTGTTCCAGTGCCAATGTATATCCCAGCTGAGCGATCCCGCTGCCGCTGCAGAAGCCCTCAAAGGAGCCCGACTTTCCAAAACCCACAGGCCCTGTCCGCGCAAGACGGATATGCCCTGCCTCCCCGGCATTGTCGTTGGTACCGCTGTACAATTTCCCGTCTAAGATAAGTCCTGCGCCAAGTCCCGTGCCGAAGGTCAGAAAGACCATGTTGTCGGCGCCTCTTCCCGCGCCAAATTTCCACTCTGCAACCGCGCAGGCGTTGGCGTCGTTCTGAAGATGAACGGGCACATGATAATGTGCGCTTATCTGTTTTACAATCTCAACGTTGTTCCAGCCGGGAAGATTGGGCGGCCCCATAATAACTCCCGCTCCAGAATCCAGCGGCCCGCCGCAGGAGATCCCCACAGCCGCTATCCTGTCGTCCCCTACCATTCTATCTGCCAGATCCATCAAATGTCGGATCATTTCTTCCGGCGAAACGGTAAAGTCGGTTGCGCATTTTTCTTTTTTTAGAAGTGCTATGCTCTCTCCATCCCACGCAGCTGTGATTACCGCACACTTTGTGCCGCCTATATCAAAT
>CABQGZ010000610.1 GCA_902463835.1 uncultured Lachnospiraceae bacterium | reverse complement strand
GGTGTGTGCCGGTGGCACATGACTGATGCAAAAAGGAATATAGACCAAAAAGATCGCCCAAGGTGATACAACTTGGTTTTTAACGATTACTAAACACTGTAAGACTTATGTATTGGACACTTGAACTGGCAAGCAGCCTGGATGATGCTCCATGGCCTGCATCAAAAGATGAACTTATCGACTACGCAAATCGCTCAGGTGCTCCCGAAGAGGTTATTGAAAACCTCCAGGAACTTGAAGATGATGGCGAGGTCTATGAAAGCATAGAAGATATCTGGCCGGATTACCCGACCAAGGATGACTTTTTCTTTAACGAGGAGGAGTATTAAAAGCTAATTCATTAAAAATCAGTAAATTAGATGAGCATTAATACGATTTTTTCGTACTGATGCTCATTTTTTATACCCATTCTACGGCATTCTGTGGCACATCGAGGTATATGAATCGTACTTAAGAAAAAAAGCCTATGGTGCTGCAGGCAAGGCAGTTCTTCTCAAGTACTGTTACGATGGGAGACCTGATTCGAAATTTGGTCGATTCCAATGTTTTGTTTTATAAAACCGCACAAGGTGAAGCCCGCATTGAGGTTATTTTCAATGGGGATACGTTTTGGATGATGAACGTTTGAAGCAGGGACGTCATTTCGGCAAGGACTACTTTGATGACTTGCTTGAACGCATCAGAGAAATCAGAACTTCCGAAAGACGGTATTATCAAAAGATTACTGACATCTATGCTGAATGCAGTTCTGATTATGATGCAAAATCGGATAGCACAAAGCTGTTTTTCAAAATGGTGCAGAATATGATGCATATTGCTGTCACGCACCATACGGCCGCTGAAATCGTATATCAGAGGGCTGATGCTGAGAGACCAAAACGGTTCCTTTTTTTGAACCGCAAAGTTACTCCGGAGGAGTTATGCGGAAAAGACGAGGTTCACCGAATGCTTACCTTTGAATCGTATCTTTGGTGTATTCATATTCTATTCCTCCTCCCTGTTTTGATCCTCGTGCTGCTGTAGGAAGATCAGTTTCTGTTTCTCAACCTCAGCCCGAAGCTGCTCCTCCGTCGGGAGAAACAGCTGATACTTGCTCGAAAGTATGGTCTTGTTGTCCGCCGGCAGTGTAAGACGCACCGCCGTGTCATTCTTCTCGGTGCAGAGTAGTATGCCTATGGTAGGATTCTCGTCTGGCTGCTTCTCGTACCGGTCGTAGTAGTTGACATAAAGTTGAAGCTGCCCGAGATCCTGGTGTGTCAACTTATGATTTTTAATCTCAATCACCACGAACGAGCGCAGCAGACGGTTGTAGAACACGAGATCGGCGAAGTACTCGTCATCCTCCACTAGAAGTCTCTTTTGCCTAGCAACAAAAGAGAACCCCTTACCCATCTCCAGAAGGAAATCGGCGATATGCGAGATAATGGCACTTTCAAGATCTTTTTCGTAGTACGCTGCCTTGCGTTCCAGTCCAAGAAACTCGAGTACCATAGGATCCTTTATGATCTCTTGCGGGGATTCGGGCACTCGCTCATTGCGGGCGACGGCGAGGACCGCCTCCTTGTCGTTGCTCAGCAGAAGACGCTCGTAGAGCATAGAGTTGATTTGACGCTCAAGCTGACGCTTGGACCAGCACTCATTTACCGCCTCCAACTGATAGTATTCTCGTTTTTCAGGATCAGGAATGGCTATAAGCAGTTTATACTGCGACCAGTTCAATTGCGAACACAGTGTATTCGCATTCGGGTAAGTACGGTAAAACTGACGGCTCAATTCCAGTTGCCTCACTCCGAATCCACTGCCATACAGAGGCTCAATTTCTTTCGACAAATTACGGATGATGTACTTGCCATAGTCCGCGCGTTCCTTGCCCTGCTGTTCCCTTTCTGAGATGCGCTTACCGATAGCCCAGTACATCTGCACTCGGCAGAAGTCGACGCTTCGCATAGCTTTTGAGCGCGAGTCGTCAATTATTTGTTTTATCTCATCGATAAATGTTTCTATACCCTTATCCACCATGTGTTGTTTCGTATTAAATGTTACTTTCTCTATTTACTTCATTGACAAGCGCTGTCAAACCTTTGATGGAGAATTCATCTCAAACTGAGCTCGCCCACAAGGGAAAAGAGTTCAGTTTGAGATTCCTTAAGCTGCTGGTCAAAGACGGGTATGAATTCTCATATTTCTTGGAAAGGCGGGCAATGGCCTTTTCAAGTTGGCTCAGCGAGACGTAACGCGTCCTTTTTGATTCCATCGCATATCGGCTCTATCCATTTCTCGCGCAGGAACTCCCAGACCTCATCGAGGTGTTCATTCTGTTTGTCTTCGCTGAGGCCGTCACGTATTTCGTCAAGTTTCCCCTCAATTCTATCGAGACGAGTTTTCTTTAAGAGAACGCTGTCCAGTTCTGGCTGAAACCTCGACTTCTGTACCAGTACCATATCAAACGGAATAACCTTTCCTTTCAGCCCGTCCGGCATCTCCACTTCATTCCCGACTCCTCAAGAGCCTTGTTGCATACCTTAATCAGGTCGTCGGTGTAATATTTGCGATACCGGTTCGAGAAACACTTGTCAAGAGCCTGGTATCTGATTACTGCATGTTTGTTAGTCGGCATAGGCTTGTTACGTGGACAATTTATCCTTTGAAGGCCGCTGTCTATTCAATCACATAGGAAGCCCTGTTGTTCGACTCCACCTTCACCACGAACGGACCATCATCCTTCCTGCACTCGATGCGCAGAGGCATAACCGTCCCCGTGCCTGTATCGATGCTGAACGAAGCACTGAATCCTTTGGAAACGGGACCCACAGTGCGTTCAAACTTCGAGATCGTGCTCTGGCCTGTATTGAGTGTAGTGGTTCCTGTCGTGTTTGAGTATGAGACTACGCCCAGCGCCCTTTCCGCACAGTACCTAATGTAGTATTCGCTCTTGACATCATCGCGGCATCCGTTGGCGTCGAGCCCGCTCTTGCCGCATCCGATTGTTGCCAGTGCAGCAATCGCACAGGCCGCATATAATAGCATTTTCGTTCCCATATCAGTGTTTATTTTAGAATTCCTATGTCTCAACAATCCCTCCGCATCTGCTGAGGTAAAACTGTATCCTCGCACCGTCCATTCATCGTTATCCGTCGCTAAAATGAGATTCGGATAACGA
>CABQGZ010000609.1 GCA_902463835.1 uncultured Lachnospiraceae bacterium | reverse complement strand
GTCTGGTACAGGGGGATGTGGCGGAAGACAGAGAAATCACCGGCTGGCTTACCAAGAATGAGAAGACGAACAAGGTGACGGTGACAGATACGCCATCTGACAGCTTCATCCGCACCGGATACCGCCCGCTGGAGCGCTTTGGCAGCTACACCCTGCTGGAGGTACATCTGATCACGGGACGCTCCCACCAGATCCGGGCCCATCTTGCTTCCATCGGGCATCCGATTGTGGGGGATACCAAATACGGGAGTAAGGTCGTCAATGAGACTTTTCGGAAGCATTGCCACATCACCAGCCAGCTGCTTCATGCCAGCAGAATGGAGCTGCCTGACGGGACAGTGGTGGAGGCTCCACTGCCGAAAGATTTCCAACGGGCGCTTGAACTATTTGCGAAAGAAGGTGATCCCCATGCCAACCTGGAACTCCCGGGGCCTTCGCGGCTCCACCCTGGAAGAATTTATCAACCGAACCAACGAAAAATATCTGGAAAACGGCCTGGCTCTGGTCCAGAAGATTCCGACCCCCATCACGCCCATCCGGATTGACAAGGAAAGCCGCCATATCACACTGGCCTATTTCGATCAAAAAAGTACCGTGGACTACATCGGCGCCATCCAGGGCATCCCCGTGTGCTTTGATGCCAAGGAATGCAACACCGATACCTTCCCGCTGCAGAATATCCATCAGCATCAGATCGCCTTTATGGAGAATTTTGAAAAGCAGGGCGGTATCTCCTTTATGCTTTTGTTCTTCTCACACCGAGACGAATTCTATTACCTCACCTATCGGCAGCTGCTGGAATTCTGGAATCGCGCCATGGATGGAGGGAGAAAAAGCTTCCGCTACGAAGAGTTGTCGCCGGAATTCTTTTTCCATTCCAAAAACGGTGTTCTTGTTCCCTATCTGGAAGCGCTGCAGAAGGATCTTGACAAAAGAGAGGGATAAGGTGTTGACAATTTGAGGAACGTCATATATAATAAGTGGAGTTTCATTCACTACCATGGTAGCACGCTAAAGCGTTTAAGACATATTATAGTATGAAAATGAGCGGGAGCATGGTATTTGATACAGCTCAGGCGTTCGTAATAAGGAGGATTTATGACACGAAGCTTACTTCATACTCCCGAGGGAGTACGAGATATTTATAATCAGGAATGCGCCAGGAAAATGGTTCTGCAGGAGAATCTGCAGCGCATTCTAAAGCAGTACGGGTATGGGGCGATTCAGACGCCCACCTTTGAATTTTTTGATATTTTTGGCCGTGAGATTGGAACCACCCCTTCCAGTGATCTGTACAAATTTTTTGACAAAGAGGGGAATACCCTGGTGCTGCGCCCGGATATCACGCCGTCCATTGCCCGGTCGGTCACAAAATACTTTGCCGAGGAGGATATGCCTGTCCGTCTTTGGTATCAGGGCAACACCTTTATCAACAACAGCAGTTATCAGGGACGTTTGAAGGAATCCACGCAGCTGGGGGCAGAGCTCATCGGAGATGATTCCGTGGATGCGGATGCAGAGATCATTTCACTAGTCGTAAATGCATTAAAGACCGCAGGTCTGAAAGAATTCCAGATTACCATCGGCCATGTGGACTTCTTAAAGGGACTGGTGGCAGCTGCCGAATTGGAAGAGCAGACGATAGAGGAGCTGGAACATCTCATCTCCAACAAGAATTTCTTCGGTGTGGAGGAGCTGGTGGAGCCTTTGGCCATGGATGCAGCTTTGAAGGAACTGTTTCAGAAGCTCGGCATGATCTATGACAACGCCGATGAACTGATGGAAGTAAAAGCGTTGGCGAGGGATTATCCCGTGATTGTCGGAGCCATTGACCGCCTGATTCAGCTGTATGAGATCTTAAGCTGTTACGAAGTGGAGGACCATGTCTCCATGGAGCTTGGGATGACAAACAGCTACCGATATTATACCGGCATTATTTTTGCAGGCTATACCTTCGGAAGTGGAGAGCCTATCGTGAAGGGGGGCCGCTACGATGATCTGCTGCCATACTTCGGAAAACAGGCGCCATCCATCGGATTTGCGGTGACGGTAGATCAGCTGATGGCCGCGCTGACCCGCCAGAAGATTCAGATCCCGGTACAAAACAAGTGTCGGTTGATCGTATATCATCCGAAGAAACAGAAGCAGGCTATTGCCACTGCGAGGGAGCTTCGCGGGGCCGGTGCGGAGGTTATGCTGCTGCGTCAGCAGGAGGAAAAGCAGTCGGAGGATTATCAGGCTTATGCAGAACGGTTCGGCTGTACAGAGACGCTGTTCCTGTGATGGTACTTTTGTACCAATATAGAAAGACGGAGGATTTTATTTTGAGATATTTAACATTTGCCCTTGGAAAAGGTCGCCTTGCCAACCAGACTCTGGAGACTTTTGAAAAGATTGGCATTACCTGCCATGAGATGAAGGACAAAAGCACCAGAAAGCTTATTTTTGTAAATGAAGAACTGAAGCTGAAATTTTTCCTGTCCAAGGGGCCGGATGTTCCAACTTATGTAGAGTATGGGGCCGCGGACATCGGCATTGTGGGAAAAGATACGATCCTTGAGGAGAAACGCAACATTTACGAGGTGCTGGATCTTGGTTTCGGAAAATGCCGGATGTGCGTCTGCGGCCCAGAGAGTGCCAGAGAGCTTTTAAAGCATCAGGAGCTGATCCGGGTTGCCACCAAATATCCCAACATTGCCAAGGATTATTTTTACAATAAGAAGCATCAGACCGTGGAGATCATCAAACTGAACGGCTCCATCGAGCTTGCGCCTATCGTAGGTCTGTCCGAGGTGATCGTAGATATCGTGGAGACGGGCTCCACCCTGAAGGAAAACGGCCTTGGCGTACTGGAGGAGGTCTGCCCGCTGTCTGCCCGGATGGTGGTGAATCAGGTGAGCATGAAGATGGAAAATGAGCGGATCACAAAGCTGATCGCCGATCTGAAAAACCTGCTGCAGGAATCCTGACAGGAATAAGCAGGCCAGAATATCGAGAAAGAGAAAAATGAATAAGATTATAGAAAGGAATGATTCTATGAGAATATTATCATTGACGGAAGAAACCAGACAAAATCTGTTGGAGGATCTATTGAAACGCAGCCCCAACAGCTATCAGGAATACGAGGGGCGCGTAAACGAGATCATTGAAAATGTCCGCAAGGACAGGGAT
>CABQGZ010000608.1 GCA_902463835.1 uncultured Lachnospiraceae bacterium | reverse complement strand
GAATACTCTCTGCCCGGCTCCAGATGATAGGTGTAGTCCTCCATAAATGCGGAAGCGCCGTTTTCGTCTTTGCCCATGGCTTTCATGACCGCCAGCAGCGCCGACACTTTCCAATCGCCCTCGCCGCCGAAACCGTAGCCCTGCGCCATCAGATCCTGGGCCGCCAGACCAGGCAGCTGCTCCAGGCCGTACAGATCCTGGAAGGTATCCGCGAAGGCCCGGCAGCCCTCCCGGTCCAGCATCCGCTTGATGGCGATTTCCTCCCGGGCCTGATAGGCAACGGCCTCCCTGTTTTCCGTGGCAAGATCGTATTTTTCCAGATACGCCGCCATTTGGGCCTTGACCTCTTCTTCCGTAACAGTGGCCATTTCCGCCGCCAGATCGCCTACCGCCCAGGTATTGACCTGCCAGCCGAATTTCAGCTGGGCCTCGATTTTATCGCCCTCGGTCACGGCAACATCCCGCATATTGTCTCCAAAACGCATGACCTTCATGTTCCTGGACACGGCAACGCCAATCGCCGTTCGCATCCAGCGGCCCAACCGCTCCGCCGCGGTAGGGTTTTGCCAATAGCCCGCAATGATTTTCCGCGGCAGGCGCAGCCTTGCCCCCGCGAAACCATGCTCCCGGTCTCCATGCGCCGCCTGGTTCAGGTTCATGAAATCCATATCGATCTCGTCATTGGGGATATCCCGGTTATATTGCGTCACAAAATGGCAGTAGGGCTTCCGCAAAACCTCCAGACCGTTGATCCACATCTTGCTGGGCGAAAAAGTGTGGCACCAGGTAACCAGGCCGCAGCATCTCTCCTGATAATTGGCCTCCCGCACAACCGCGGAAATCTCTTCAGCGGATTTGGCGGTTCCCTTGTATACCAGAGGATATGGCAGCCTTTCCGTCAGATAAACCGCCATCTCCCTTGCCCGGGCGTCCACCGTTTCCAGCACTTCCGGCCCATAAAGGGTCTGGCTGCCGACGATAAACCAGAATTCGTAGTTTTTCATAAATGCCTCCCTAAGAAAATCTCCCTTTGGCATCCGCAAACCCGGAAACATCCTGTTTGCTCCGATGTCTGCAAATGTCAAAGGGAGATTGTTAATCATTCACTGCTTTTTCAAAGAATGTATCGGTGTGAGCTTTGCGCCATTAAGGAATCAATCCCAAGTTGGTAGAAACCTGCGTGACCTGCATCATGGTATACAGCATCGCTATGGTAAAGCTCCCCAGGTAAATGCTCCCGGTCTCCTTGAAATACCGTCTGGTAATCAGGGTTGCCACAGGCACCTGTACCAGGAACGGGAACAAGTTGTGGGTCCGCATAGCGTTGAAAACAAAGGTTCCAGTCTTAGCATAAACAATATACTGGATAGAAATCAGGATCGCCAAACCCAGGAAATTTGCCAGACAACTCAATGTCGTGACAGCCCACTCCGGCATCCCCTTGATTCGGTTGCCACCCTCAACGACCAGAGAGTTGACCAGATAGAAGACCGCAAACGCAGGGAGATAGGCCAGCCAATACATTACCTTATTGGCATTGAAAGTGCGCATAGCAATGAGCCAGAAACGGAAGTCTGTAACAAAGAAGAAGTCGGCAATAAAGACAAAGGCGTAGGCAGTCAGGAACGTCATAAAGGCCAGCAACAGACTTTTAAAGAAATTGGGTGCGCTGGTTTTGTAACCCCAGCCTTCGGTAGACATTCCGTACTTCCGGCTGAACAGGAAATAAGACAGCAGGAATACGGCCAGAATACAGGCAGATGCAACCAGCGCCCAGGCGGCAACCTCCGTTGTTGTACCTTCGCCAAACCACTTTGTAACCGTCATAGGTGCAAAGGACTGCTTGCCAACCCAGTAGTGCATAACCGGCATGGCAAGTGCCGCCGGAAGCAGCATATTCAGCACGTAACCTACCCAATAGACCCAGCGCTTTTTCGGTGTATCCAGTGCGGGGGCCTCCGGAAGAACTTTATTTCCTCGTTTCAGTGTAGAGAAGAAGGGAACCGCATCCATAATCCAGGAAGCGAACTGGAACAGGAACAACAGAATACCCGCAAGCCCAAGGCCATTGAGCAGCTGCTTGCCGAGCCAAACCTGATTACTGGGGTCAATGTAGCTGTAACCATCCGGCACACCCAAGCAGGTGTAGAAGAATTCCGTTACATCACGAGAAGTATTGGTAGAGAATGTATTCTGCGGATGAATCTCAGGGTTCTGATAGTAAACGCGGTAGCACTCCTTACCGTTAATCTCCCCCTGATAATACTTGCCCTCCTGAACAGGACCCTCCGCTGTAGGGTCTACCTGGTGGATAAAGTCCAGTGCCGCCTTGCTTTCCAGAATATGGGCAGGATCATTGCCCGCATCGGGCTGACGGAAGAAATATTCGTCGTATTTGCCAGCAATAACGCCCCAATCAGAATCCGCGTAAACTGGTTCTTCAATCCCTTCAAAAGTATAGGGGACATACTCCGGGTCATAACCAATTTCCAGACATGCCTTGATTTTGTTGACCCCCAGGCCTCTGGCTTCCTGCTCCACATAGTACTTTAGCGTTGTCGTGGTGATGGCAGCGCCCATGGAATGGCCGCAGATTCCAATTTTGTCCATGTCAACGCAATCCAGATTGTTGCAGGCGTATTCCAGCAGATAGCGCATATTGGCAAAGTTCATAGATGGGTCGACGAAGCCTCTTGGCGTAGAACTGCCATGCCCAAAGGCGTCTCCGGAGATTACGATAAAGCCACGGCGCGCTAATTCCACCATATTCATGTCCTGCATTTGCAGGTTGTGCTGGCTGCCATGCTGTACAATTACCAGAGGCAGCTTATGATCTGC
Source organism: uncultured Lachnospiraceae bacterium (assembly GCA_902463835.1). Taxonomy (GTDB): domain Bacteria; phylum Bacillota; class Clostridia; order Lachnospirales; family Lachnospiraceae; genus 14-2. Next base: position 341 of record CABQGZ010000608.1, on the reverse strand, counting down.
GCTGGCCTGCTCGGGAATGTACATCTGCGCATACAGCTCCGCACCATCAGCAACCACCAGATTCACTTTGTGAATTTTTACTTTCCCGCCGTCACTTTGCACCAAATTGGATCCAATCATACTCACGAGGATCATAGCGACCGCGATGATCAGCCAAAATCGTTTGGGCAGCTTACTCTCTTTCATGTTGTTATCTCCTTTAGTTCTTTCTATCTGTGATACGGCGTCGCGATCACCGTACAACATACATGGACATTGATTATTTCGCCCTGTCTTTCTTTTTGTCTCATATTGGCGTTTTTCATAAATACAGCTTGCCTTTTCCTTTCCTTTGTGTTAAT
>CABQGZ010000607.1 GCA_902463835.1 uncultured Lachnospiraceae bacterium | reverse complement strand
AGACTTAGGCGCGAAGGCTCTCCTGAGCGTCTTAGTCGCAGTTGGCGATTAGTTCACCGGAATGTTGCCCCGTTTGCGTGGACTATGGTGCGGCCTGATTTGCGTCCCTTCGTTGCAAATGAAAGCTTGCTCTATTCCGCTAAATCTCCCATCTACCTGGCTACGCTGTCAATAAGCTCCACAATCGTCTCAATAGAATTCAGCTGCTTACTCCTCTTCATAGCGTCAATATACATCTGCCGGTTCTCAATCACATGCCCAATCGCGTCCTTTAAAATAAGCCCCGACAGCTGCTCCTCCTCAAGGACGTAGCTGAAGCCCTGATTCTCAAAAGAACGGGCATTTAAGATCTGGTCGCCCCGGCTGGCGCTGGCGGACAGTGGAATCAGTATGTTCGGGATGTGCAGAGCCAGAATCTCACAGATCGCATTGGCCCCGGCCCTTGAGATCACCAGATCCGCCAGCGCGAAAAAGTCTGCCAGCTCATTCCGGGCGTACTCAAACTGCGCATATCCCTCCTGATGGTTCAAAGAAGGCTCCAGGTTGCCCTTGCCGCACAGATGAATGACCTGATAATACTTGCACAGCTCAGGGAGAAGCCCCCGGACAACATTGTTGATAAGCTGTGATCCGGTACTTCCTCCCACCACAAGAAGCACCTTTTTGTTCGCAGTAAAATGGCATAACTCCAGCGCCCGCAGACGGTTGCCGTTCATGAGCTCCCTGCGGATGGGAGAACCGGTGAGAACCGCTTTCTCCTTGGGCAGGTACTGCAGCGTCTCCGGAAAATTGCAGCATACCTTCTGGGCGGCGGGAATGGCCAGCTTGTTGGCAAGCCCCGGTGTCAGGTCTGATTCGTGGATGATGGAAGGCACCTTGCAGTGCTTGGCTGCCAGGATCACCGGTACAGATACAAAGCCCCCCTTGGAGAATACCACGTCCGGTTTTAGCTTCTTCAGCAGACGGATGGCCTGGGAGTAGCCTTTCAACACCTTGAAAGGATCTGAAAAATTCTTGACATCAAAGTAACGCCTTAATTTTCCAGAGGAAATCCCATAATAAGGAATATCGCATTCCTCAATGAGCTTCTTCTCAATCCCGTCATAGGATCCGATATAGTGGATGTCGTAGCCCAGCTCCCGCAAGCGCGGCAGCAAAGCCATATTGGGCGTCACATGCCCCGCAGTTCCGCCCCCTGTCAAAACAATCTTTTTCATGATAACTTAAATCCTCCCGATTTCGCGTATAAACATTTTAGTAATGTAACGCTGATACATATTCTTATATTAATCAATTCCCCAAAAAAGTCAAGAAAAAGGCGGGTGAAACATATTTTTTTTACATTTTGCTTAAGTATTGCTGTCGTAAGCCGGTATTGTCGCAATAAGCCGAAACATGCGGCGAGAATTTCTTTCCATTCCCCTGGACATGCTCTATAATGAAATCATAAAAAGAAAGGGGACAGCATATATCATGAAGGAAAGTATTTTCGCATTTGTAAACCAGTACGCCGTATGGGGGATTCTGCTTGTAACGTTGGCAGCAGCACTCCTGCTGTGGCGCATGCACCGACAGATGAAACGGTTGAATAAGAATCTGGGTACGATTACAGCAGGCATATCACAATATCTTAACGTGATTATGGAGGAAGACGATGAGGAGGAGCTGTTAAGCTCCAGAGCAAGAGAATACCGCAGGGACGAGCGGTTCTATGGGGAAAATGCAAGAGAAGCACGTCCGGTACGGCGGAGGGAACAGGATTCGGAGGATGAGGCCGTATTTAATGAGGTGATTCAGGAATATTTCTCTTGATAAAGTATGGCAGTTTTGGTATAATCGTGGTAAAAATCAGTAAAATTAGGAGTGAGACAAATGAATAGAGTAACATTTGATTACAAAAAAGCTGCGGCTTTTATCAGCGAAGAAGAAGTGTCCTACATGAGTAAGCTTGTGGGAGATGCAAAAGAATTGCTGGTGTCTAAGACTGGAGCGGGAAATGATTTCCTGGGCTGGATCGATCTGCCGGTGGATTATGATAAGGAAGAATTCGCCAGAATCAAGGTGGCAGCGGAAAAGATTAAGAGCGACTCCGAGGTGCTGGTTGTTATCGGTATCGGCGGTTCCTACCTTGGAGCAAGAGCGGCCATTGAGTTCTTACGCCATAGCTTCTATAATAATGTGTCAAAAGAAATCCGTAAGACGCCGGAGATCTACTATGCCGGAAACAGCATCAGTGCTACTTACTTAAAGCATCTGATCGAAGTGATTGGTGATCGGGACTTTTCCGTGAATATTATCTCCAAATCCGGAACTACTACGGAGCCGGCCATTGCGTTCCGCGTTTTTAAAGAGCTTTTGGAACAGAAATACGGCAAGGCGGAGGCCGCAAAGAGAATCTATGCCACCACAGATAAGGCAAGAGGCGCTTTAAAGGGTCTTGCCACAGAGGAGGGCTATGAGAGCTTTGTGGTGCCGGATGATGTAGGAGGAAGATTCTCTGTACTGACTGCGGTAGGTCTGCTTCCCATCGCTGTCAGCGGTGCGGATATCGATGCCCTGATGGAAGGAGCGGCAGCCGGAAGAGAACTGGCGCTGAACAATAAGTTTGAGGATAACGACGCTTTACAGTATGCTGCTATCCGGAATATTCTGCTGCGGAAGGGAAAATCAGTGGAGGTGCTGGCCAACTATGAGCCAAGCCTTCACTATGTGAGCGAGTGGTGGAAACAGCTGTACGGCGAGAGCGAGGGAAAAGATCAGAAGGGTATCTTCCCAGCGTCCGTAGATCTGACCACAGATCTGCATTCCATGGGGCAGTTCATTCAGGACGGCGCCAGGATCATGTTTGAGACCGTACTGAAGGTGGAGGAGTCCAGAGAGGAGCTTCTGTTGAAGGAGGAACCGGTGGATCTGGACGGCCTGAACTATCTGGCTGGCAAGAGTCTTGATTTTGTCAATAAGAGCGCAATGAACGGAACCGTGCTTGCGCATACGGACGGAAATGTGCCAAACCTGATGGTGACTCTGCCTGCCCAGAATGAATTTTACCTGGGTCAGCTGTTCTATTTCTTTGAATTTGCCTGCGGCATCAGCGGTTACGTGCTGGGTGTCAATCCCTTTAACCAGCCCGGCGTGGAGAGCTATAAGAAAAACATGTTCGCGCTGTTAGGCAAGCCTGGCTA
>CABQGZ010000606.1 GCA_902463835.1 uncultured Lachnospiraceae bacterium | reverse complement strand
AAGATATTCAAGGGCGTGAAGCTGCCCTGGCTGCTGCTTTTCCTTGTGGTGGCTCTGTCGATGGTGAAATCCCACGTGGAGGTGGAGGCCGTTACTCTGACAGCGTCCATCATCGACGGCACCCAGAATGCCATCAAGACGGACGAGCTGATCCGTTACATCGAATTTCAGCTTCTGTCAGGTGTAATTGCCATTGCGTTCACCTATATTTCCGGTCTGGCCATGCAGAAAATTAATCTGTCGGTACGTTTGAAGCTCTGGAATAAGATGATGCATCTGCCCACCCGGTATTACGACAACGACAATGCGGACGAGCTTGTGACCCGTGTGACTACGGATGCGGACAACGCAGCCAATTATTTCCAGCTGGCCATCTATCTCTTTACATCCATCTATGCCGGGATTGTGGCCTATCAGAAATTATTTTCTTTCCATGTAAAAATGGCTGCATTCTCCATGCTTGTAATCCCCGCTGTGGTGGGAATCACCGTCCTGTACAGTGCGGTAAGCTTTCGGACGGGAGCCGGAACCAGGAATGCGCTGGCGGCCACCATGGGATATCTGGCGGAACGGGTGCGCAGTCTTCGGCTGATCAAGTCCTTCTGTATGGAGAAGGAAGAGAATGCCAGAGCGGACAAGCTTTTTGGAAAACAGTGCAAAGCAGGAATCCTGTTAAGCTATACCTCCATGCTTCAGCTGGGCGGCATGCAGATCATCGGGTGTATCTGTATCGTGATATCCTTTGTGATGGGCGGCAAGCTGGTGGCGGCAGGGGAGCTTACGATAGGAAAGCTCATCGGCTTCTATACCCTGACCGGTCTTGCCACGGTGCGTCTGGGAGAGATCTGTACGCATCTGGGAAGCTTTGCCCAGAATGCCGGAATCGTCCAGAAGATCAGCAAGGTTCTGGAGGCTTCTGAGGAGCGAAAAGACGGTATGGAGCTGGAGTTTGGAGATGCGGATATCAACCTTCGGAATGTGAACTTCTCCTATCAGACAAGCCCAGTGCTGAAAGACGTCAGCTGTACCATTCCAAAAGGGAAGATCACAGCCATTGTGGGAACAAACGGTGCGGGCAAGAGTACCTTGTTCAAGCTGTTGGAGCGGATGTATGAGCCCACAGAAGGAACCATCTGCTTTGACGACAGGGACATTTCCCAGTTTCATCTGACTTCCTGGCGGAAGAGCTTTGCCATCGTAGCCCAGGAGAAGCCCCTGCTTTCGGGAACCATTCGGGAAAATATCCTCTACGGCGTGGAGCGGCCGGTGACGGAGGAGGAGCTGATCCATGTGGCAAAAATGGCCAACATCCACGATTTTGTGTGCAAGACACCTGGCGGGTTCGACGCCCAGGTAGGTCCCGGCGGATCCAATTTCTCCGGCGGCCAGCAGCAGTGCATCGCCATCGCCAGAGCCATGATGCGCAACCCGGATTACCTGCTTTTGGACGAGGCTACCAGCAATCTGGACGCCAGGAGCGAGCAGCAGGTGACGGAGGCTTTGAGCAATCTCATGAAGGGACGTACTACCGTGCTCATCGCTCACAATTATTCGGCCACCGTTTTTGCGGATCAGGTGATCGTACTCTGTGACGGCAGGGTGGAGGCCTGTGGGACTCCGGCGGGGCTTCTGGAAACAAACGAATATTACCGCACCTTTGCCGCGGCTGCACTGGATGCGGCAATGCAGTAAGAATGGCGGTAGTTCGGCGGATTCCAAAGAGGAATGAACGTATGAGAAAAATGCGAGAAGGGGAACAGAGATGCTTCCCAATGGAGGAATCAATATGAGATCAAGAGTAGTAACGTGTTATGATTACAGAACGCTTCCGGTAGACCCCAAGCTGTGTCAGTGGCATATTCCAGACAGCGAGATACAGGCGGAGCTGGAGGCCTTGGCAAGGGATCACTCCGGCGAACAGCAGATGACCGGTTCCATTGCGGAGGGGGATTCTGTGCGGTGCTGCTGCCTGGAGGCTTCGGCAGAGAGCTGGAAGGGACGTGAAGTGCTTCTTTTCCCGGGACGGGAGCTGCCCGGGGCTGAGGAGGCGGAGCAGGCTGTCTGCGGCAGAAAGGCGGGGGAAGAATTCTCCTGCGCCATCGGGGATGTCCGTGTCACATTGCGGATCGAAGAGGTGCTGCGCCGCTGCGTGTTGGCGGTAGACGAAGAACTGATGGCGGTGCTTCAAATCCCCGGCGTAAAGACCGTGGAGGATTATTATCGCTGGTATCACAAGGAGCATGATCCTAAGCGCAGGGAGAAGTCATGGATCGCCATCGTCAACTACTGGCTTACGGAGATCGCCGCCCGCAGTGAGATTTTCGTCGATGAAGAGGAGCAGCGGGAGTGGTGCAATACGAAGGGAAGTCTGCTGTACAAGGCTATGCTGGCCGCGGGCATTGACCTGAAGAAGCCTACGGAGGAACGGCCCCGGGAGCTTACCGAGGAGGAGGCGATGGCGGAGGCAGCGAAAAACCAGGAGCGGTATTTTGTTCCCTATGTGATCTACAACCATTTCTGTGAAAAGGACGGATTTGAGCTGACCCAGGAGGATTACGTGGCGGAGGTTGGCCGGATTGCAAGAGAGCGGGGCATGGACGAAAAGGACGCCCTGGAACAGACTCATATCCAGCTGTTTCGGGAAGTAAAATATCAGGAGCATACCTTCCACATGCTGGGACGGGAAGCGGAATCGTATTTGGAGGATTAGAGACATGGCAGTGATAGAAGCAACAGAAGAAAATTTTGACGAACTGATTCAAAAAGGATATTCCATGGTAGATTTCTACGGCGACCACTGCGGCGCCTGCGTTGGCACAGCACCGTTTTTCCGGGAGGCGGCGGATGACATGGCCTTTATCAATTTCATAAAGATCAATACCTCCACATATCCCAAAATAGCGGAGCGCTTCCATATCATGGGCCTGCCCACCTTCCTGTATTTTTATAATGGAAAGCAGATCCACCGCTCCTGCGGTGGAATGAACCTGGAAGGAATACAGGAGCAGGTGGCAAATATGCTGTACCACAAGTAGGAAGGGCAGCACGACAGAATACAAAGTTCATGAAAAATGTGATTTTAAGGGAAGAGAAAAGCATCGCAGCTTATCAGGAAAGGGAAGTGGCGGTGCTTTTTCCTTTTAACGGGAAAAACTTTTTTCAGGATTAGGCTTTTTATTTTACTAAAA
>CABQGZ010000605.1 GCA_902463835.1 uncultured Lachnospiraceae bacterium | reverse complement strand
TGATGGATGTGCGCCCGTCTGGTTACGAAGAACTGACCAACTTTTTTGTGGGTGGCCGAAAGCAGAAACAGGCGCGTTTCAAAAGTTTCTACGCCCTCTGTACGGCAGCAATCAATATTATCGAAGCCTTCCGTGCTCTGCACAATAATGGCTACAGTTATCAGGATATCAACAACGGCAACTTCTTCATCAACCCGGAAAATGGCGATGTGCTGATTTGCGATAATGATAACGTCAGTCCGTTCGGAACCAATCTTGGCATTATGGGCAAGCAGCGCTGGATGGCTCCGGAAATTGTTATGGGAAAGAATGACCCCGACAAGAACAGTGACCGGTTCAGTCTGGCTGTAGTGCTTTTCCGGCTGTTGTTCATCAATCACCCGTTGGAAGGCCGTTACAGCACTCCTCCCTGTATGACAAAAGAACTAGAGCAGAAGTATTATGGCAGTGCTCCAATTTTTGTCTATGACCCAACCACTTCGGAAAACCGTCCGATTCCGGGAACCGACCATAATCTAAAACTGTTCTGGAACGTCTACCCGGACTATGTAAAAGACGCTTTTATCCGTGCATTCAGTCATGATGTGATGATGAAGCAAAAGCCACGCATTCTGGAAAAAGAGTGGATGGATATTTTTGTCCGCCTGCGCACGGAAATTGGCCGCTGCCCGCACTGTGGGCAGGAAACATTTTATACATTCAAGGGAAGTCACGATATTCCCTGCATGGAATGCAGCAAAAAGATTTCCATTACAAATGCGCTGCAAATCAAAAATCAGATTTTGCCTATCTTCCCCGGCTTGAAAATCAGTTTGTGGACAGTGGACAGCTCTCTGGAAGATATCCGCACACAGGTAGCCGAAGTAGTGAAGAATCCGAAAGATCCGAAACTACTTGGCTTCCGAAACCTCAGCCAGCGCACTTGGAGCGTAAATCTGCCGGATGGTTCTCAGCGTCCCCTGCCACCACAGCAAGTTGTACCCGTTCGCGCTGGATTTGAAATCCATTTCCTTGGTGGAACGAATGATTCTGGACTCATCAAGTAAAAGAGAAAGGTGAAGAAAAATGTCTCTGTTGGATAATGTAGCACCTGCCCCTCGAAAAGTCATGACGCTGTTTTATGTGGTCGATACCTCTGGCAGTATGTGCGGAAGTAAAATCGGCAGCGTCAACAGCGCAATGGAAGAAGCCATTACTAGCGATTTGCCGGAGATCAGCGCAGCAAACGATGATGCTGAAATCAAAGTGGCCATCATGCAGTTCAGCAGTGGTTGTTCGTGGATTACTCCGCAGAGCGGCCCTATTGCCATTGGGGATGTAATTTGGAACGATCTGAACGCAGGCGGCGTGACCGATTTGGGCGCAGCCTGCAAGGAGCTGGATAAAAAACTCTCTCGCAATGAGTATTTGAACAGCCAGACAGGTGCGTATGCTCCGGTCATTCTGCTGTTCAGTGATGGCGGCCCCACGGACAACTGGGAAAAGGAACTGAAGCAGCTGAAGCTGAACAACTGGTTCAAACACGCTATTAAAATTGCCATTGCAATCGGTGACGATGCAGATAAGGCGGTTCTGGCCGAGTTTACCGGAACGATTGAGTCCGTCATTACGGTCAATGATAAGCACACGCTGAAAGCTCTGATTCGCAAGGTCAGTGTCCGCGCATCGGAGTTCCAGAGTCACAGCAAGCAATCCGGCGATACGACCTCCAGTGCCGAGGATGATAGTGCCAAAATTGCACAGGATGCCGTCAATGAGATCAAGCAGGATGCTTCTCAGAACAGCCCTGTTTCTGGTGGTGACTCTGGTGCCATTGATGTTTCACTGGATCAGGATTGGGGCAACTGGTAAAAGCTGATTTTCTGCAGGAGGTCAAATTATGGCTGAATATTACCAGTTTGCTCATTCTGTACAAGGTTATAACCACATTAAAGCAAACAAGGTTTGTCAGGATGCATCCGGTGAATGCCATTTTGAAGATGTAAGCATCATTGCTGTAGCCGATGGGCACGGCAGTGATAATTATATTCGCACAGACCGTGGCAGTAAATTTGCAGTTTCTGCGGCTCTGACAGCTATCAAGGCCTTTGTACAGGAGGCACGGGAAAATCATTTGCCTGCTATTCCGGATTCTGAATCTGAATTGGTTCAGGTTTCCAAAAACATTCTGGCCCGATGGTATACACAGGTGGAAAATGACGTTGCCTGTGAGCCATTCCAGTCGGAAGAATTGGCAAAGGTATCAGATAAATACAAGCAACGGTACGCATCCGGACAGTATAACGCCAAGGCTTATGGAACGACCCTGATTGCAGTCTGCATGACCAACGAGGGCTGGTTTGGCATCCACATTGGAGATGGAAAATGCGTTGAATTGCTGGAAAACGGGACGCTTTGCGAGCCTATCCCATGGGATGAAGCTTGTGAACAGAATATTACCACCAGTATCTGTGACAGCGATGCAATTGAAGAATTTCGTTATGTAATTCAAAAGGATTTCCCTGTTGCAATTCTTATCGGAAGTGATGGCATTGATGACAGCTATTCCTCTGAGATGGAATTGCATGAACTGTATCGCAACATTTTCATTGTCTTTGCAGAACATAGTACAGAAGTTGGCAGCAATGAAGTCCGTGACTACTTGCCAAAAATCACCAGACGGGGCAGCGGTGATGATGTTTCCATTGCAGGCATTATTCGCACGGATCTTTCTGAAGATTCAGTTGCTAAAATTAGGCTGTGCGGCGAAGAAATCCGGCTGAAAGCCCAATTAGAAAAGGCAGAGCGCACCCATCAATCCGCCATCGAGAAGAAAAAATATATCGAAAACAACATGGAGCAAAACCGGGCGGAACTTCAGAAACTGAAGGAACGTTTGCTAGATGCTGAAGCTGGTCTAAAAGCATCGGAGGTCGCTCTTTATAAGGCGCAGGCTGAATGGAAATCGCTGCAAGCCAGACTGAACGCACTGGAACGCGATACCTTGGGGAATGTTGCAATACAGGCTGAGAATGTAGTTGTACCCGATTCCGATGCGAAAGACTTGATTCCCATTCAGGATGCGGCAAAATCGGAAGTAATGCAGGAAACTCAAGAAATTCCACATTGATTCGTCAAAAGGTCTTCGCCAGGTGTGGCGTGGGCCTTTTTGTGTTGTGTGTGAGGAAAGATCATGACCGAATTTGGAA
>CABQGZ010000604.1 GCA_902463835.1 uncultured Lachnospiraceae bacterium | reverse complement strand
GCGACACCGGGGATGTGGGCAAGGGGCTGGACATCCAAATCTCTGCGAATGGCAGCTATCGCAAGATGAACAAGGATGGCAAAGCATGGACGGCGCGGCTCTCTCATGTGATCTACCGTATGACACCCACCACACTGGAAAAGCCCTATCCTGAAATCAAGGCCCGTGTGTTGGAACAGACCGGGCTGAAGGTTTCTTCCCTGTATATCTCGCAGGTCAAGCAGAAATGCGGTCTGGAGGTACGGGAGAACCACCACAAGGCGAAGTCCGAAAATACAAAGCAGCCTCAGTGTCCGAAGGAGAAAGAGGATGCGATTGTGGAAGCATTGAAGCATTTTCAGATGATTTGATTTACTGTATGCCCGTCTGATTTTCAGACGGGCATTTTCTTTTGCCGGAATATGGTGTTTCCACTTTTATCGTGGTACAATAGATGCAAGAATCATTTTTCAGGAAAAACACCCTGCCATCCGATTTATAGGACACCCATTGTTGTAAAATCAGGATGTCCACCTATCACAAAAAATAAGGAGCAACGTATGCCAAACGATAAGATCACCGCCGTAGGTGCCAACATTGCCGAAAAAGCCGCCATGATCTGGAACGTAGCCGATATGCTGCGGGGGCCGTTCAAGCCCCACGAGTACGGTCTGGTCATTCTGCCCATGACCGTGGTGAAGCGGTTTCACGACTGCCTGCTGCCCACCCATCAGGCAGTGCTGGACACCTACGAAAAGGTAAAAAAACTGCAGGTCATCGATGGCTTTTTGCAGAAGGCTTCCGGCTACCAGTTCTATAACACCAGCCGGTTCACCTTCGAGACCCTGCTGGCAGACCCGGACAACATTGAGTCCAACTTCCGGGATTACCTGTCCGGTTTCTCTGCCAACGCACAGGACGTGCTGGCAAAGTTCGACTTTGACAACATCATCAAGCGGATGGTAGAGAGCAACACCCTCTACCTCGTTGTTAAGGAGTTCGGCTCCGAGAAGGGCTATCTTGGCCCGGACAAGATCAGCGCCGTGGACTGCGGCTATATCTTTGAGGACCTGGTGCGGCGGTTCTCCGAGAGCTTTGGCGAGGAAGCCGGAGCGCACTTCACCAGCCGGGATATCATCTACCTGATGACCGACCTGCTGCTGTCCGAAGCCGACCTCGATACCAGCAGCATGACCGTTTACGATATGGCCATGGGAACCAGCCAGATGCTGAGTTGCATGGAGGAGCGCATCCACGAGCTGAACAGCGACATTGAGGTGACCTGCTTCGGGCAGGAGTTCAACCCCTCCACCTTTGCCATCGCCAAGGCGGACATGATGATCCGGGGCGGCGACCCCAACAATATGCGGTTCGGTGATACTCTGTCGGAGGATCAGTTCCCCGGGTTCACCTTCCAGTACATCATCTCCAACCCGCCCTTCGGCATCGACTGGAAGCGGGAGCAGAAGGCGGTGGAAGCCGAAGCCGCCCGGGGCGAGATGGGGCGTTTTGCGCCCGGTCTGCCCAAGATCAGCGATGGTCAGCAGCTTTTTGTGCTGAACGGTCTTGCCAAGCTGGCAAACAAGGGCAAGATGGCCATTATCCAGAACGGCTCTCCCCTGTTCAGCGGCGATGCCGGCAGCGGGCCCAGCAATATCCGGCAGTATATTCTGGAAAACGACTGGCTGGACTGCATCATCCAGCTTTCCACCGATATGTTCATGAACACCGGCATCTCCACCTACATCTGGGTGCTCAGCAAGGATAAGCCCGCCCACCGTGCGGGCAAGGTGCAGCTTATTGACGCCAGCCACTGCTTCGAGCCACGCCGCAAGAGTATCGGCACCAAGCGCAACGACATCACCGATGCCTGCCGGGAGCTGATCGTCACCGCCTACGGCGAGTTTGCCAACGGCAAGGTGTACGGCGACAAAAACGGCATCTACTGCGAGAGCAAGGTGTTCGAGAGCGTGGAGTTCGGCTACAACAAGATCGTGGTGGAGCGCCCCCAGCGGGACGAGGCGGGCAATGTTATCCTGAAGCGTGGCAAGCCCGTGCCGGACACCAGCCTGCGGGACACCGAAAACGTGCCGCTGGTGCAGGATATTGACGCCTACTTTGCCCGCGAAGTTCTGCCCTACGCGCCCGATGCCTGGATCGACCACAGCAAAACCAAGGTGGGCTACGAGATCCCCATGACCCGCTATTTCTACGAGTATCAGGCACCGGAAGCCGTGGAGGATATCGTGGCGCGCATCACCGCACTGGAACAGGATATCTCCGCCGGGCTGGCAGAGCTGTTCCATAAGGAGGGCTGACCATGGCACGGAAAATGAAAGACAGCGGCATTGAATGGATCGGGGAGATCCCGGAGGGGTGGGAGATTGCTAAAGCAAAATATTTTATTGATATTTCTCATGGATCCGATCCCAAAACACAAGGTTTCATTCCTGTTTACGGTAGCGGTTCAGAAAGCTTTAAGACCTGCGGCGAATATAAAGAAGGGACTGCTGTTCTTATTGGTCGAAAAGGCGCGACTCTTCACATCCCACATTATATCGAAGGAAAATATTGGAACGTTGACACTGCTTTTGATGTAAAGTCCAAAAGTCACTGTATTCTAAAGTTCTACTACTACCTAGCAGCTTGTTTCGATTACAAATACTACATTTCACAAACAACGTTGCCCGGTATGACGCAAAGTAACTATTACAATATGTTTCTTCCCGTCCCTTCTTTATCGAAACAATTTCAAATTGCCACTTACTTAGACGCACATGGTGCTGCGTTTGATTTTCTCATCTCTAAAGTCCGCTCCAGCATCGAGGAATACAAAAAGCTCAAACAGGCAGTTATTACGCAGGCTGTTACAAAAGGCGTGCGTGGTGAGCGGGAGATGAAGGATAGCGGGGTTGAGTGGATTGGAGAGATTCCAGTAGAATGGTCTGTCCAACGCATAAAAACAATTTTTTCAATCCGCAATGAACGCAACTTTTTACCACTTGAACAGGTCAATCTTATTTCTCTCTATACAGATAAAGGTGTGATACAACACTGTGATATCGAAAAAACAACCGGCAACAAGGCTTCTAATGCAGACGGTTACAAAAAAGTGTGTCCGAATGATATGATTGTAAATATCATTCTTTGTTGGATGGGTGCTATCGGACGATCTGATTATGCCGGTGTGACAAGTCCCGCTTATGATGTTT
>CABQGZ010000603.1 GCA_902463835.1 uncultured Lachnospiraceae bacterium | reverse complement strand
ACCCCTTGCAGGTCATGTCCTTGTTAAATCTCTTGTAGGCTTTCATTTGTCCTCCTTGTGCCCCTCCAGATACTTCCCGATGATATAGTTGAGCCCTGCCTGGACGGTCTCAAAGCCGTCTGCTCTCAGCGCCCGTTGCAACCGCTCATACACAGGTTTTCCTACCCTGCAGTAGAGACGGCAGGGGTTCTTCCGTCTATCCGGTTTACGGGGCTGTGGGGCGGTCTGGGGGTAGGCCTCCAGAAGATCCTTTTCTATGCCGTTGAGGAGGCGGATGCCGTACTTTTCCGGTCGCTCCACCTTGCTCAGCAGGTACTTGTCAAAGCCCGGGGCGCTCTCCTGCACCACATCGATAATGTCACGCTGGGAGAGGTTCAGGCCCTCCCGGAACTCCTTCATCTGGATCATGCTTTGCCCTCCTTGCAGGCAGCGGTCAACAGGGTATTAAGCCGCTTGTTGTCCTTTTCCAGCTTGGCGATCCGCTCATCCCGCAGGGCGATCTCAAACTCCAAATCGGTGATGGTCTGGCACTTCAAGCCGTGCATCCCGGCCTTGGTGGCCATGGCCTGATACCTGGCCCGCTCGATCTGTGCCTGCCGCATCTCCCTGCGGTCGGTCAGCTTGGTGTAGATCAGCCATGCCGCCAGCAATCCCAGGAGGATCACCAGCACCACGCCCAGCCGGTTGGCCGTTACGGCCTCGGCGATCTCCATCTCTGTACGCTCAATAACATCTGTAACCATGTGTACCTCCTTGTATCCCCATAGGCAGACGGGCACTTGCTTAATCAGGGAGGAGGTTGTCAGAAAACCTGATCATGCACCCTCCCGGCAGAAAGTCACCAAAGGTCCAGGCAGGGCGAGCGTGGCCCGTCTGCCTATGGGGATATGTCACTTAAAGGATGGAAATAAGATCTGTTACGCGGGTAAGGATCTCCTGCTTCTGCTTATCCCGCTTTGCGTCCCGCTCTTTTTTAGCGGGTGTAAGGTTGATACCGTTCCGGGGGAAGTACTCAGACAGCTTTTCGTCCGGCTCCCCGATGATGTCCAGCACGGCGTACATCTCGTCCATCTTCCACGGAGTCTTGCCCGTAAAGCGGTTGCTGATGCTCATGACGTTCATGTGCATCTGCCTGCCGATGTACTCCTGATCCATGTCAAGCTCCTGCATTTTTTTGCGAAGGCTTGCGTACTTTCTCATGTTCTCTCCCCTTATATGGCGTTTGCCTCTCTAAAGGCCTCAAACAGTTTCGGCGCCTGAATCGCGAAGAAATCAACCATTTCCTCGTTTTGTGCCCATGCGGAGTTTTCCGCCAGGCCGCTCTCGAAAAGGAATGCATGGATAATCTCATGCCGTTTTACCTTGTTTGACAGGACCGGCAGGTTTGCCTTACTGTCTGCTTCACGAATATGTTTGCTGTATGATTCAACGAACATTTGCTTTGTAGTCTCATCACAGAGGCCGTCACACCCTACAAGGCGGGGGCACTCATCCTCATTGCCCACCGTCATCTGGTACTCGGTGCCCAGCACATGGACTTTCATGGTCACGCTCATGCTTCCTCCTGAGGGCGTAGCCACTCCATGGGCACTCCCAGCACCTTGATGATAGATTCGGCGACTTCCTTTGACGGGATACTTTTCCCGTTCTCTATGCGGCAGTAGTAAACCTGAGAGATGTAAGCCCTTTTGGCTACCTCCACCTGGCTGAGTCCTAACCGCATGCGATGTTCTTTGAGATTTGTAAACTTGGCCATGGGTTCCTCCTGTGTGCTATACTGGTTCTATCCCACCGGAAAAGAGGTGAGAAAAATGAATGATACTGCGTCCGAAAGAGCTTTCGATGCCGCTGTAAAGATCACTGCAGCGGTCTTTGCCGGGAAAGCATCTTCGTTTTCTGCAGAGCTTGCAGAGATGTGCGGAGAATTCTTCAATGTCTTGTACGAAAAGATAAAGATCTCCGCAGCTGATGCCGATGCCTAAAGCATGAATAGTTTAATGATCACGTTGGCCACCTCAGGGAGAACTTGCATTTCTTCCTCGGTGGCTTCTTCACTGCTGGCACGATGGGCAAAAGCCATAAGGTCCTGCAGAAGCTCGTCCCGCACCTTCCGATTTTTTTCTATACGTTCTTCTACGTTCATACTTCCTCCTTTCTCACTGAGTGAAGTCCCACTGCCAGGAGCGAGATAGCACGTTCCAGATCCTGCCGGTGGATCTCCAGCATCTCTTTGTTGTAGTCTTCATCCTCCGGCAGGAAATTGAGCTTTATGATGCCCATCTTTATCTCCTGTATCAAAGAGTGCAGACCTACGATGGCGTCTGCGTACTCCTTTATACCGAACGGTAGATCCGGACTGTAGGGACCTATGGCGGTCAGATAGTCGCTCACTGCCTCATACAGATGATTACGGGATTCTTCTATGGTCATGCTTCCTCCCTATCCTTTGCCGAAGGGGTGCTGAGACTCGCCCCAGCTACTATGCCTTCTGCATATGCAGCGATGATTGCCTGTTGCTGGGCGGTAAGATCCTTGATGTCTGAGATTACCGTCCTTAGCACTTCACGATCCTTGTCACTCATTGTCGTTCTCCATTCCGAACTTGGTTTATGTGATAATATTACATCTCAATTCCCATATTGTCAAGCCGTATTTTATTGTTTTTGTGATATTTTGTGTTGACAAATCCACTCTGGGAAAGTATTATAAATACAAAACGGAGGACTATATGAAAGAAAGAATAAAGGAATTAAGAAAAGCACTACACCTCACTCAAGCCGAGTTTGCGCAGCGCATAGGTGTAAAGCAAAATACAGTGGCACAGTATGAGTCAGGACGAAATGATCCGACAGATACTGTCCTAAAGCTCATTTGTCTTAATCTGGGAGCAAGCGAAGTATGGCTGCGCACCGGAGAGGGAGAAATGTTTGCACACAAAAGCCGAGAAGCGGAGTTCTCGGCTGCGTGTGGCGAAATATTAAGAAACTGTCCGGATGAAGATACACTGGCTGTGCTTACAAGAGTGATCTCCGCCCTGGCAAAAGTGGATTGGAGTGGTGTAGGACTTGTGCAGAAGCGTGTGGATGAGATCAAGAAGGGAGAATAACATCTAAGTAGCTGGAGACAAACGCAAGTATGCTTTCCAGCTCTTTTTCTGATGATTTTTCCAATGCCGCCAGAATCTTGCCCTTAAGGATATCC
>CABQGZ010000602.1 GCA_902463835.1 uncultured Lachnospiraceae bacterium | reverse complement strand
GTTGCAGATCGTTCGGCACACACGGTGACGGGAAAAGGCTGGTTATAGGAGTTTCCTACTTGATTTTTAACAATTGGAAAATGCGAAAAGTGTTGGACTTTGTTAAGGAAAAAAGTGCAAATAATTTCATAAAACTGATGGTACTCATTATGCTCTAGAGCAACTCTGCAGTGTAAAAAGCAGAAAATGCTATTTTGTTGTGGGTTTATAAAAGTAAGCAGTGCATGCAGAAACGATATGATAAATATAGGTGGAATTTAAGATTCTAATAGTGCTGCATAAATCGCTCAGAAAGCCCCGTGTGCACGGAGTTTTAGCCCCACCGTGTCGGAAAAACAGCCCCACTTTCACGCACTAAAGCCCCAATATCCTCTATAATGAACATGGCACAGTAAATTCTGTGACTAAATTCTTTATGGAGGACTCCAAAATGATAAACTATTTGGAGATTTTGAGGCTTAACCATCTCGGTTACAGCCAACGGACGATTGAGACAACCGCTCATTGTTCGCGACACACCGTCCGCGGGGTTTTAGCCGAGACGGACAAGCATGGCATCCAGTGGCCTCTTGATGACGACATTACCAACGCAGACTTGGAGCGGATGCTCTTCCCAGACAAGTACAAGAGTGTTTGCTTGTACGTTGAACCGGACTATCCGTACATTCACCGTGAGCTGGCAAAGCATGGCGTTACCCTGACCTTGTTGTGGGAGGAGTACCGCCGCAAATGCTACGATGAAAGCAAGAAGCCGTACATGTTTACGCAGTTCGGCGAGAAATACCGTAAATGGGCCCGCGTCACCAAGGCAACCATGCGTATCCAGCACAAGCCCGGAGACGCCATTGAGGTGGATTGGGCTGGCGATACAATCCTCATTTTCGATTCTGTAACCGGTGAGCAGAGCGAGGCTTATCTATTTGTAGCAGTCCTGCCCTGCAGTTACTACGCCTATGCAGAAGTTTGCGGTGACACGCAGACTGAGAATTGGCTGAACTGCCATGTTCATGCGTTTAACTACTTTGGCGGAGCAACGAGACTTTTGATTCCGGACAACTGCAAGACCGCGACTTCTTCCAACACTCGGTACGATGTAGTCGTAAACCGCAGCTACCAGGAGCTGGCTGAGTACTACGGGACGGCTATTATTCCGGCGCGCGTTCGTAAGCCGAAGGATAAGAGTGCAGCTGAAGCGTCTGTGAACTTTGCTGAGACCTGGATTGTTGCGGCTCTGCGTGACAGGAAATTTTTCACCGTGCGGGAAGCACAGGAAGCGACGGCAGAAAAGCTCGAAGAGTTCAACGCCCG
This sequence comes from uncultured Lachnospiraceae bacterium, assembly GCA_902463835.1. Taxonomy (GTDB): domain Bacteria; phylum Bacillota; class Clostridia; order Lachnospirales; family Lachnospiraceae; genus 14-2. The sequence continues at coordinate 1,894 of CABQGZ010000602.1, read as the reverse complement.
CGCATTTAAGGCACGTGCGGGATGTCGGCGCAGTGCCTACCTTGAAGAAGAAAAGGAATACATGATGCCGTTGCCAGCAATTCCGTTTGAGCCTGCCGTCTGGTCTGTGGCCAAGGTTCCCAACGATTACTGCATCTCTGATGGTCGGAACAAATACTCTGTTCCGTACAATTTGATTGGAGAGAAAGTTGATATTCGCGTAACGAAGAATGTTGTCGAGGTCTACTACCACGGCAGTCGTATGGCGTGTCACCGCCGCCTGCAAACGGTGCAACACGATCCATTGATGAAGCTGGAGCATATGCCGGAAGCTCACCAGAAATACCTGACTTACAATGAGGATGACTTTAAAATTTGGGCAGTGTCTGTTGGACCTCATACGGAGCAGGTTGTTTCTTATTTTCTGGAATCTGGTAAGGTTCCTGAGCAGGGATACAAAGCCTGTGCAAGTCTTAGAAAGCTCGGCGAAAGGTACGGCAAGGAGCGCTTGGAAACGGTCTGTATGAACACTCTTGCATACGGTGCTACGCCTTCTATTCGCAATATTAGCAGCATTCTGAAAAGCAAGCAGAGCAAGCCTGCCGAAAATGTTGCCACTCCGAAGAAAGCACAAGATCTCGAACGCTATGGCATTACGCGTGGCGCCGCCTACTTTACGAAGGGAGGCAACCGCTAATGACACAGCAGACATTTGATATGCTCGCGGATATGAGGCTGAGTGCGATGGCAGCAGAGCTTGCCAACCAGCTGAAAGATCCCTCGTTTGCAGCCCTCGGCTTTGAAGAACGGCTTGATATGATTGTGACCGCAGAATGGAACAAGCGGCAGACAAACAAGATTAACCGTCTGATTAAAAGCGCTCATTTCAGCGCCTCATCTGCAACGATTGAAGGCATTGAATACTACGAGGACCGCAAACTGGACAAGACGCAGATCCTGCGTTTGGCCACATGCAACTATATTGATGAAGGCCACCATGTGATTTTGAAAGGGGCCTCCGGCAATGGAAAGACATATATTGCCTGTGCTCTTGGGAATGCAGCCTGCCGCCGTTTGAAAAAGGTCGCCTACATCCGCTTACCGGAATTACTGGACGAAATTACGATTGCCCGTAGCCGTGGCGAAATGAAGAAGCTGCAAGCTACATACAGGAAATTTGACCTGTTGATTTTGGACGAATGGCTGATTCGTCCTCTCACTCCTGAGGGATCTTACGAGCTGCTGGAAATTGTTGAGATGCGCTGCGAACGCTCGATGATTTTCTGCACGCAGTACGAACCGGATGGCTGGTATCCGCGTATTAATTCCAATCCTGAAACGGATAGTCCCGTCTCCGAGGCGATTATGGACCGCATTGTCCACAATTCGTATGACATTATGGTAGATGGCCGTATCTCCATGCGGGAGCGCAAAGGTTTGAAGGCTATGCAGAAAGCGGGTGCTGCGGATGTCTAAGTGCCCGTACAATGCATCCGCTGATCCGTGTGAGTTTGAAGTTCAACTCATGGTAGCCAATGTTGCGGAGGAAGAAGCCACCGAAACGTTCCACGAGATGGATGCCGAAATTAACAAATTGTTACGGCGCATTCATCTTTTGGAGGCTTTACTGCAAAGAAATGGTATCCCGGTGCCCGAATTAGGCGATTTTCTTTTACTCTGCCAGTAAAAACGCTGGCAGAGCTTTTTGCTGCCATGGTCACCGGTGAGGGTGGCTTAAACATTCAGGCAGAGTGACCTATTATATTATCCGTTTGTTTCCATTACATGGTTGGGGCTTTAGCGCGTGAAAGCGGGGCTAAAAGTCCGTGCAAGTGGGGTTCTGACTCCGATATATGCAAGTGCTATGCTTTACTAGTAGGTAGAAAAACAAACTGGAATATTATGAGTGAAGAAG
>CABQGZ010000601.1 GCA_902463835.1 uncultured Lachnospiraceae bacterium | reverse complement strand
CTGCTTCTCATGAGAACCAGGTGCGTAAAACGGGAAGAGATACAACCGTAACCCAGAAAGAAATAGATCGTGCCACAAAATTTTATATATTGAATGGCTATGAAAAAGAGGCAGCAAAGGAGACAGCTATACAATATATGGAAGAGGTGAATGCATTATATGTGCGAGCAGTCAATGCAGGGTATGGCGTGACAGAGGAGGAACTGGAAAAATATTTGATAGAATTAAAGAATTTTCTTGAAATGTCGGAATCCAGGGAGTTGTATGAAGCAGTGATGCAAGGGTATGGTTCTGAAGAAGCATATTGGGAATTTTTAAGAGGGGTATATGAAAAGAATCTTCCAATTGAAAAGTATGTCGCTGATCTGGAAGCCAAAATGGCGGAAACATGGCAGATGGATCGAACGACGGAGGAATTCAGGGAACAATGGAATGTCTATTTTGATGAATTAAAGCAGAGCTGTGTTCGTGAGCAGGCATATAAGTAGTAATCAGAATATGATCAGGGAAAAGAACACTTCCTTTGGAGTGTTCTTTTCCCAATGGTTGTAGGATATCATAGATAGTAGAGAAGCATTCGCGGAGGGTAGAAATGAAAAATAGAATTTTAAAAGCGATAATTCTTTTCTCTGTGGGCTGTACTATGCTGGGAGGATGTTTGAAAAATAAACCAGAGAAAGAGAATGCAAATGATAAAGTCGCTATGGATCGCATAGAAACGGATTGGAAATATTATCACATCAGCCAGGAATCAGATGGTGTGGAAGACGACACGATCGGTCTGGTGCTGGATGAAAAAGAGGGTACGTTTATCCTTCGGTTACCAATGCTGCCGGTACATTCAAGTTATATGCCAATGGGTTCGTATGAGTATCAGCAAAAAAATGAACATCTTGTTTTGAAGGCGGATGATGGGTTATATACATATACATTTGTTGTTGATGGCGATACGTTTATATATGATGGGGAAAATTCAAATGGAGATACCTGGGGCCTGAAGGATGGAGATGTATTTTGCCAGAGTAATTAAAAAAGTAAATAGCCAGACAAAATGGGCACTTCCCGCGAAGTGTCCTTTTGCTACCCTTGGCAAGACATTCCCCCTTGCCGGGAAATAAGCAATATGCTACAATAAGACCATAACAAAAAGAGGTGAAGGGCTATGGCACAGGTAAATCTGCCGTTGGGAATGGATCGGTTCGAGAAGCTGTGCACCAGCGGCGGCTACTATGTAGATAAGACAGGATTTATAAAAGAACTTTTGAATGAGACCTTTGAGGTGCTTTTGATCACCCGCCCGCGACGTTTTGGCAAAACACTGACGATGAGTATGCTGGCAGAATTTCTCGATATCCAGAAAGACAGCAGAAGCTTGTTTGAAGGCCTGGAGATTGCTGGCGAGACGGCGCTTTGCGAGAAATGGAGAAATCAGTGGCCGGTATTATTTCTGACACTGAAGGATGTAAACGGAGCCAGCTTTGAGGAGGCTTACGATCTTCTGCAATTTACCATCTCCTCGCTGTGCGGCGGCCACTGCTATCTTTTGGAGAGCGAAAAGGTAACCGAGTCGGACAAGAAGATCTTTGCACGTCTGCTGGAGCAGGAGGGGAGCCTTACGGACGTAAAGACGGCTCTTGTTGTCCTCACCAGGATGATGATGGCGCACTATGGAAAGCAGACGATCCTTATCATTGATGAATACGATGTACCCCTGGCAAAAGCCAGCGACAATGGATATTATGAACGTATGCTGAATGTCATGCGCAGTTTTTTAGGAATGGCATGGGAGATGAATTCAGCTCTGAAATTTGCAGTTGTAACTGGATGCCTTCGCATTGTGAAGGAAGGTATTTTCACAGGAGCCAATAACTTTGCGACTCATTCCATATCGGGAAAGCGCTACAACCGGTATTTTGGTTTTACACAGCAGGAGGTCTCCCAGCTGCTCTCGAAAACCGGCTTTTTCGATCAGCTGCCACGGATGAAGCAATGGTATGATGGGTATCGGTTTGGCGGAACAGAGGTATATTGTCCCTGGGATGTGATCAATTATGTCAGTGAACTGATGGCGGATGCTTCGGCTGTGCCGGGGAATTATTGGCGGGACACCAGTCATAATAATATCATCCGAAAATTTATTGATCTTCCGGACCTGGCGGTCAATGATAAATTTGAGACGCTTCTTGCGGGCGGGGTGATCCATGAACCAGTTGTGGAGGATCTGACTTATGACATTGCCCATGGGACGGAGAGCAATCTGTGGAGCATCTTATATTTGACTGGCTATCTGACCCAGGCCATGCCGGATGAAGATCCAGAATGCGTAGAAGATGGAATGATGGCCCTTCGGATTCCAAATCAGGAGGTAAAGACTATTTTTGCGGAGACAGTGGCAAAATGGTTCCGGGATTCCATCGTGTCAAGAGATCGCAGCGGGTTTTTCCTGAAATGGTGGAACGGGGAGGCATCCTTGCTTACCAGGGAGGTATCAGACATTCTTTTTGAGACCATCAGTTATTTTGATTACAAGGAGGACTACTATCATGCGTTTGTGGCCGGACTTTTTGCAGGGGCAGGGTATGAGGTTTCCTCGAATCGGGAGCAAGGGCTCGGAAGGGCTGATATCGTAGTGAAAGACCGGCGCAACAGGCGTGCGATTCTGATTGAAGCGAAAAGATCCAAATCAGAGGCGGCGATGGATCAGGACTGCCAGGAGGCCGTCACTCAGATCGAAGACCGTCAGTATGCAGAAGGGTTGCGGGCGAAGGGATATGAAACTATTTACTGCTATGGAGCGGCCTTTTTTGAGAAGAAGTGCCGGATCGTGTTTGCGGGGAAACAATAAAGAGAGATGAACGAGCCGATCCCCTTTTGGTGGGAGCAGCTCATATTCTATATAAAGGTGAACGTAAAACCATTGCACCAATTATCATATATGCTTCTTCCTGTAATCCGTAGGTGTCACCCCTTCATAACGTTTAAAAATACTTGTAAACTGCGAACTGGTACAAAAGCCACAGGCCTGCGCAATCTCGGAGATGCTCCTATTACTGTGCTGAAGCAGGTTTTTTGAGTGAAATATCCGCTGGTTCATCAGATAAGTCTTCGGGGATTCCCCCAATTTTTCCTTAAAGGCATGGCGCATATAATCATAGCTGTAGCCGGATTCCAACAACAAGGCTTCCATATTGAGATTCTGATT
>CABQGZ010000600.1 GCA_902463835.1 uncultured Lachnospiraceae bacterium | reverse complement strand
TCTTTCTTGCTTCCTTCTCCTTGCGGATCTGCTCATAACGGAACTTGCCGTAGTCGATAATCTTACATACGGGTGGTTTTGCCGTAGGGGCGATCTTTACAAGATCGAGTTCTGCTTCCTGAGCCAGCCTTAAAGCTTCTCTGGCCGGCATAATGCCAAGCTGTTCTCCTTTCTCACTTACGACACGGACTTCCTTGTCTCTGATTTGTTCATTAATCATTAATTCGCTAATGGTCTTGCACCTCCAAAAATATTTGTATATAACAAAAGTGGATAGTCAGACTATCCACAATTCATTCTCATAAAACACAAATAATTATGTGTTGGAATATGAACCATAGTCGCTCGATTGCGCTAAGGTGAGAGTGGATACTCTACTTTGTTTTCTAACAACGTTCTTAGGATAGCACACGTGGGCGGGTTCGTCAAGGGGTTTTTGAAAAATTTTCCGGCATTTTCCCGTATTTTAGCAAAAGGGCCGCCCCGGAGTAAGGGTATGCCCATGTCAGACGCGCTCTCGCTCCGGGGCTACGTTGTTCACAGAATTTCTTTTGCCTTTTCATTGCCGTCATCGGCTATTTTATGGTATAATGAGACCATGCATGAGCATATTTTTAGCGGAATAAGGTAAAAAACAGGAGCAATCAAATATGGAACATATGAAAAAATACATTGATCTGCATACACATTCTACAGAATCGGACGGCACGCTGACGCCGGAAGAACTGATTACGCTTGCGAAAGAAAAAGGGCTGACTGCTATCGCGCTTACGGATCATGACACCATAGATGGGCTTGAAGCCGCGCGGGCTACTGCGGAGCAGCTGGATGTGGAACTGGTGCCCGGCATTGAACTGTCTACCGACTACAATGGCACGGAGGTGCACGTGCTTGGCTATTATATAGAAGAGACAAACCCCGCTTTTTTGAAAAAACTGGACGAGTTCCGCTGCGGCCGGGAGGAACGCAATCACAAGATGGTTCAGAGACTCCGGGAGGAGGGCTTTGATTTTACCTATGAGGAGCTGCGTGGGACATTTCCTGAAAGCGTGCTCACCAGAGCACATTTTGCACGCTTTCTCATGGATCGGGGATTCGTGAAGGACATGGATACTGTGTTCCGAAAATATATTGGCAATGACTGCCGCTGCTATGTACCCAGAGAAAAGATTACGCCCCTGGAAGCGATAGAGCTGATTCATATGGGCGGCGGTCTTGCTTTCTTTGCCCATCCCATTCTCTGCCACATGAATTATGACCGGCTGGATGCCTTTGTAAGGACCTTGAAAGAACACGGTCTGGACGGGCTGGAGGCGGTCTATTCCACCTACTCTCCTGGAGATGAGCGAAGCATCCGGCGTCTTGCAGAAAAATATGGTCTTCTTATCAGCGGAGGATCCGATTTCCATGGCACCAATAAGCCTTATATTCAGCTTGGCACCGGAAGGGGGAACTTGAAGGTTCCTTACTGCTTTTTGCAGAACATGAAGAACCATATCATTCACTAATCCATTATACTGTTTCTTGATTATAATCGCCAGCATCGAAAAGGGCACAAGCAAAAAATCATGCTTGTGCCCTTTGATTGCCGTTCTCTCCGTAGAGAGAACGGATTTTTATGCTTTATTAAATAGTTATACCGTTCCACCGCCTTTGTTTCCTGTTACAGTTCCGGTATTTTCGCAGTTCTCTACCACAATGTTCGGCTGATTTGTGCCGCCAAGAATACCGCCCGCTGTTAAACCTGTTACTGCACCTGTGTTCGTACAGTCCACAATTGCCCATCCATTTACGGCAGTAAATCCGAGAATACCGCCGGCAAAACCGCTTGCATTTACTGTACCATTATTTGTACAGCCGCGAATTGTACCAATAATGGGGTTCGATGCGTTCATAATGTGACCTACAATACCGCCGGCGTTATTGTTAGGTGAAGTAACGGCACCTTCGTTGGTATTGTTTTCAAGGATAACCGTTTTAGATGTATTAATAAATCCAATAATACCGCCGGCAATCTTTCCGCTGATATTGCCCTTGTTGACAGTATTACGAATCGTAATTGATGTTGCATGTGCACCGGTGCCCACAACACCACCCGTATTATTGTTTTCCCTTGAGTCGGTTACATCCACGTCAATAACGCAGTTTTCCACCGTCAAATTGCCATATGGGTCATTGACCAAACCGCCGATATTATTTGTATAAGTCGCAATACCAGTCACTGTCAGGTTTTTAACCGTAACCGTACCTGAGGTGCTCGAAAGCAGACCGCCTCTATCGCTGTTCAAACCGCTGATAGTATTGCCTTGACCATCCAGTGTAATGTTACTGATACTTTTAGATGTCCACGGTTGATTGTTCAAATCTACAGATTTATCCAGTTTGACTGTATAACCGGAAAGCTTAGAAGCGTTGCTCAAAGCACCGACCAAATCCTCTGCGTTGTTCACAGAGACCGTCTGTGCGGCTTCATCAATTTTCAAATCCTCAAAAGCTGTTGCAGATTTGCCGTCCCAATCATACGTTGCGTTTTCGTCATATGTATCGTCGAAACTATCTTCCTCGTGTGAAACCTGAGCAGCGAAAAGATTTAAGCCAAGCTCGATAGCGGGGGCTTTTGTAAAGGAATACTTTTGTCTCCAGTTAGCTTCGTTGCCAACTGAGGTGGGCATATAAACTGCAATGGAGAAGATTTCCTCAGCACCTGCTTCCAGCGTTACATCTTTTATATTAAGACCGCTGAATGTCGGGTTGCTGTTTTTTTTGCCGTCGTTCAATACAAGGTCTTCTAAATCCTTGCTCCAATAAGCTTCTCTGGCTTTAATCTGTGCATCCGCTGTTTTGTTAAACACCAGATAATCGGAAAAATAAAAAATATCTCCATCTACATTATAGCTGGAAGATTCGCTAATCTTTTCCACAGCCAAACGGTATTTCAGTGCGAGAGAGCCTGCATTTCTGACTCTGAGCATAACCACTTCGGTATGTCCTGGTTCCCAAATTGGATCTTGGTTGAAGAGATCTGTACGGCCCTCCACGCTTTCCCAAGCGGTAGGATTACCTTCCCCGTCAAACGCGGTAGCATACTCCAGTTCCACATCCAGATTGCCGGCAATAATTTTGTTCTTGCCAGAAGTTACAGAATCGGTAAACCATGCAAAGGTTGAACCGATGAGCATTGTCATACACAGCACCATGGAGAGTAT
>CABQGZ010000599.1 GCA_902463835.1 uncultured Lachnospiraceae bacterium | reverse complement strand
GCGCACAATCTCCTAAAATGGACAGAAGGATACTTTTTTCAAATGCATCCAGCGCCTTCTCTCCTACTACGATTCCTACCACACCGTAGACATGGTTCTTCACCCGGATGGACAGATACAGACATTTGGCGTTTGCCAGAGTATCCGTAGTGGCTCCGGCGTGCTTGTTGTTCTTTAATACCCAGGCAGCCACTGCCTTCTCACTCTCCGAGGTGTAGGCTGCCATTTCTTCCACGTCACAGGCCTGTATGCTCTCCTGAAAAAACAGCACAGGCTCCTCCATCTCCTCCCCATCCGAAGGATAGATCAATAGATTCCGGTTCAGAAGCTTCTGCAGCTGCTCCGCAGTCACCGCAATGATCTCCTCCTTCTTTTTCACCGACTCCAGGCGCTGGTTGGTGTCAAAGAGCACCTTGGTGCGATAGGCGGCCTGAGCCGAAAGCTTTGCCTGTTTCTTCAGCCGGACGGCCAAAGATCCTGTCAGAAAAGCCGCCGCAAACATGACGCCAAAGGTGACAGGATAATATTTTTCATAGGAAGCCAGAGTAAATCTTGGTTCCAGGAAAAAGAAATTAAATAAAATGACGCTGAGCACCGAGCATACGATACTGTAAATCTGGTGGGTAGTGACCATGGCGATGATCAGCACCCCAAGGATGTATACCAGGATCACATTCGCCTCCCCAAAATCCAGTGCATGAAAGAGAAATGCAACTGCCGTGGTAAGAACCAGCATCAGAAGACTTTTTTCCACATCCCTTTTATCAAATACAAAGTGCTCGCTCCAACGCTGCCGCTTCGCCCGGTAAGCCCGGATGGCTTCACTGTCCGGTATGATATGAATATCCAGATTGGGCGCATGAGCGATCAGTTTTTCCGTCAGCGTTGCCTTGGAAAAGACGGTCCGCCGGGTGATCATGCTCCTGCCGATGACAATCCTGGAGATACCGGACAACCGGGCAAATTCTGATATCTGATAGGGGATATCCTCCCCGTAGACGGTCTCGATCCCAGCTCCCAGCTGTTCCGCCAGCCGCATGTTGATCCGAAGCCGCTTCTTGTCCTCCTCATCCATCTCCGCAAATCCGGGCGTCTCCACATACAGCGCCGTAAATGCGCTGTGAAAAGCCCCTGCCATCCGAGCCGCGGTCCGGATGATCTTCTGGTTGGAGGGGGAGGTTGACAGACAGACCAGGATATGCTCCTCCGTGTGATAGTCTCCGCCGTTTTTGATCCGATCGCTCTCCGTGACGAGATTCACCCGGTCCGCACAGCGGCGCAGGGCGATCTCCCGCAGAGCAGTGAGATTTTCCAAGGTGAAAAAGTGGTTCAACGCCCGTTTCGTCTGCTCCTCCCCGTAGACCTGGCCGGCTTTTAACCGTTCCAGCAGCTCCTGGGGTTCAATGTCCACCAGTTCCACCTGGGAAGCGCCGTCGAACACAGAATCCGGGATCCGCTCCCGCACCAGAACGCCTGTGACAGAAGCCACGATGTCGTTCAGACTTTCGATGTGCTGGACGTTGACAGTAGTGTAGACGTCGATGCCCTCTTTTAGCAGCTCCTCCACATCCTGGTAGCGCTTGGCATGACGGCTGCCCTCCCCGTTGGTATGAGCCAGCTCATCTACCAGGACGAGCTTTGGATGACGTTTCTGTACGGCGTCAAGGTCCAGCTCTTTTATCTGGATCCCGTTATGTACAAGCTGGGCGTTGGGAATCTGGGGAAGGCCTTGTAAGAGAGCCATGGTCTGGGGCCTTGTGTGCGGTTCGATATAGCCGACTGCCACGTCAACGCCCCGGGCTTTTGCCGCGTGGGCGGCTTCCAGCATGGCGTAGGTCTTGCCGACGCCGGCTGCGTAGCCGAAAAATATTTTCAGTTTGCCGCGGGTGCTGTCTTGTTCTTCCCGGGTGACAGCTTTCAATAATTGTTCCGGGGTTTGGCGGATTTGGGGCATTGTGGGCACCTTCTTTCTGTTGGATGGTAGCTGCAAAAGAGACGCGGCTTCGGGGGAAGAGTATACTGCTGACTGCGAGGGGGACGCAGCTTTGGGGGAAGAGTATACTGCTGACTGCGAGGGGGACGCAGCTTCGTGGGAAACATAGTCCACGCAAACGGGGCAACATTCCGGTGAACTAGCTGCTAACTGCGACTAAGACGCTCAGGAGAGCCTTCGCGCCTAAGTCTCCGTAAGCATCGGATTTCACCTCCATGAAAAGCGCCCCTGCATTGTTTGCTTTGGACTATGTTTCCCCCAAAGCTGCTGTTTACTGGCAGTTGTAGTTTTCATCTGTGTTCTTACTCGTTTAGAATGCCATCCAACATAAGATTTACTTCCAGTACATTTACGGTCTTTTCACCAAAGATTCCCAGAAAGCGGCCGTCAGTGCAACTTTTGATGATATTCTGTACCTCTTCCTCACTTCTGCCGCTGGCTTTGGCGATTCTTGGCACTTGATATTCAGCAGCTGCTGGGGAGATGTGAGGATCGAGTCCGCTCCCGGAACATGTTACCAGATCCACAGGAATGGCTTTGTCATTCATATCCGGATTGGCTGCACGCAGCTTCTCGATTCGTTCTGCCACCAGGCTCCCATATTCTTTGCTGGCAGGACTTAAGTTAGACGGTGCTGCGTACATCAGCGCATTCCCATCCTCATCCTTATAAGTGTTTACATCCAGCTTCATGATACGTCCCCACATATGGGCGTCATCCGTATACTGCTGTCCCAACAGCTCGCTTCCATACTTTTTCCCATCCACTTCTATGATACTCCCATTTGCCTGCTTGGGAAATATCAACTGCGCCAATCCCGTTACTAGAATCGTGTAAATAATACCGCACAACACCGTAAATATCAAAAATATCCCAAGCGCCCTCGGAAAAATTCTCTTTGTATCCGTCATAATCACTCACTTTCCTTTCCATATGCTGTAAAATCCTATCACTTTATGCCGCTTCCATGTTATGGTTATCAGCTGACTACCAACGAACCCCAAACTATACACCCACTATGTCCAGCATCTTTCCGAATGCCGGTTGGTTGGGTTATCGACCGGCCGCAATCGAAGCTCCGACTGCTGGATGTGCCATGACAGACCCTAAAAAACGTCGGCACTTAGCGAGCAGTCCATGATAATGGTCTGCGAGGTTAGTGTCCGCTACGTTTTTCTTTGGAGCGAGAGCGCGTCTGACATGGCATATCCTGCAG
>CABQGZ010000598.1 GCA_902463835.1 uncultured Lachnospiraceae bacterium | reverse complement strand
CATCCACAACGATTCCCTGTTTTCCTTCCGCGACCTGCTGGTAGCTTCCCCCATACCAGGAAGAATCCTTCCGATAGGAAAGTCCCTTAGGAAGTGTATCCTCCACATAAACGGTGGTGACTATCTGAGACACTTCCGAATCACCGGCATTTCTTATTCCAACATTGGCCACACCGCTCAATTGAAAATCTGCAACACGCTGTCCGTCATCTATGGAATACGTTGTTTTTTTCTCCGTCTGTCCATTCTTCGTTGAGGACTGCGTGACACCCTTGTTAATCTCCATCGTATATCCCATCAACAGGCAGGAATCGCCATAATCGTTGCCGGAAGTACCGCTTTCCCAGCCATTCTTGTTATATATGGATTTTTGATAGTTTTTGTAGCTTGCGCTCCGTTCCGGATCGGTGCCATTCACCCCCTGGTTGTTATAATTCTCGGGCCAGGCCGGATAAGCACTATATTTGACCTGCCTACCACTGTTTTCATCCAAACGACTTGGAAACTCTTCTCTGGCATATTTCCGATAATCATCATCTGACAGGCTACCGACATCTTTCTCCACATATGCTGACACTTCGCTCACAACATCCTTTTTTGTCCACGTACTGGAAGCGTGAGTAGTCATAAACACTTTTCCCGCAAGTTTCTGATCTGTGGTTGAAATACCGGTAACCTCTACATCCGCATGAAAATTATTCGTGTCACAGCAGCCGCGCCATTCAAATAATATACCGACACATACATAGCCTTTCTCCTGCAATTTTGAAAGAGATGTAAAAAATATCATATCCTCCGCCGTAGCATCTTTCATCTTTTCATCATATCCTGCTTCATCCGGCTTCTTCCCATCATGATTCCAACCCTTTTGAGGCGTTCCTTTTTCCGAATCTTCAGCCACCGCCCCGTAACCGACTCGCACGTACATGCCATTCTGCCACTCTTTTATCTCTATATTGTCATCCGGTGTGAAAAAATCAGAATCAAATTTTACAAGCTGGTCATAAGCAATACCAACGCTGCGGCCCTCCTGAGAATGGACGATCCAGTCAAAAATTGCCATTGCACCGCCTGCGACCACCCAATCTTTGCCATTCTCCCAGCACCCCGCCGCCAACGGCTGATTCCAGGAATCAGGTTTCTGTTTTCGAAAAGCAAGCCTATGAGTAAACCCCCCCGGAACCTCCAACGCAACTCCCAATGCCTTCACATCGTCATCTTTTACCATCTGATTCCCATTATCAGGACTTTCCGTCAAAGGCGAACCTTTTCCTGACATCTGCAGATTTCCTGCTTTCAGTGTCAGCGTAAAAGAACCTGATCCATACTCCCGCGCTATATCCTGCTCGGAATCCTTCCTATAGAACGGCTGGACAATCCATAGCTCCCCTACCGAAAAACAGGCCTCCTGTATATCCCAGTAACCGGAAATGACGTCCGGATTATAATATTCCTGCTGATCCACCGTACACTCACCGTTTGTATAAGGAATTTTTTTCAGATCGCAGTCATAATTTTTTACCGTCACATGCAAAACAGTTTTATCCTGCCCAAGATTTCCAGACCATTCTCCTCCATTCGCACACATTTTACCGGCAAAGTCGTTTCCCCACTGTCTGTTATAAGGCGCATGATACGCAAATGTAGCATAGGTTCCCACCAGCGGTCTCCCATCCCGGGAGTTCACTGCGCCCTCGGGCAGATTCTGATCAAAGCTCCATATCAGAGGGGCATATCCATTCTCTACCGCATCGATAGACTTCGCTCCTTCGTTATCATTATATTGGTAGCGAGACGAGATATTCAAATCGAATACAATCGGGTTTCCATCCGGTAGCTCGCAGCCACGCAGACCATGTGCATCGCTCTTTCCATAAATCTGCAGAATAATGCCATAGCAGGAACGCCGACCATAAACTGCTTTCCCTGCGTCCTTATGAAATGCATTATCATTACCTGTTGTAAAATCAAAATATCCCAGATTCTGCTGCTCTCCGTCCACCAACTTAATATTATATCTCGGTGCCGAAGATACAACCACCTCGCTTGCTGTGGCTGTACAATAATCTTTCCCATGGGTTGGACAACAGCCATCACTGCCGGTAACGACGTCCTCCGGCACTTGGTTGCCCTCCAGCCAGAATGTAAACTCCGGCTGGAGCTTCTCGCCCTGTGTCATGGCCAATACACGAAAGCACACATTCAACTCCAGCCAGTTTTCACCAATAGCATGATCTCCTTCTCCCCCCTGGGAATCGGGCGTCCACAGGAAACTTCCCCGCAAGAACTGCGCCTCCCTGTCTTTGTATGTGCCCTCCTTGATCACATATGTTGCATCCGGCTTCGCATCCAGCCATACCATCGCTGCTTTATCAAATATAGCCTGTTCAGAAGAAGCCGGGAGCACAAATTCAAAATACAATCTCCCCTCCTGATAGTATTTATACCGTGCATCCTCCCGCACAGCGTTGTTGACAGTCACGGTGTAAGACAACATATCAAAAGAACGAACAATCCCATTGGAAGGCCCGCTGTCGTTTCCTGCACTGTCATCCTCATCCCATGGAGTAGCGCCGTCCACCGTTTTTCCAATAACTACCTGACTGATATAGGCATAATCTCCGTCAAGTCTGCCTCCGATATTGCCCATAGTCTCATCTGTCGCAAGCTGCGCCCTCGTACTCTCTTTCGTGCTGTTAACCTTGTTTTCCATGGTTATCGCCGGAAGGATCAATGCATACGTGGTACAAAATACTACCGCACACGCCAGCGCAAACACAAACCTGTGCCACACTTTACGTCTGGAATACTTTTCCATGATTTTTTCGCCTGTATTTGATTGGAAGGAACCACACCTCTTTTCCAGAAAATAAGTTTTTTCTTTTCTTTGTAACTTCTTTCCCATTGACAGTCACCTTGTCCTTTTCTCTCAGTTCCTTTACATATGGTTCATCTAAATACTCGAATCCCCAAAATCTTGTTGAGAGTTTCTACCATTTTATCATAGGCATTATTCCTATTTCTCGACTATTTTTTTCTAAAAATAACCTTTTTTGTTTATCCAGTTTTTGAAGCAATTATTCTTAAGCGTGATAAAGTGCTAAAATACATCGGGCTTATCATGGATATAAATTTTGGGAAACGTATCCGTACTCTGGGAAAATTAATTAAATTTTATCAAAGACAAAAATGTAGAAGAATCACCATGAAAAAA
>CABQGZ010000597.1 GCA_902463835.1 uncultured Lachnospiraceae bacterium | reverse complement strand
CTATGGGATGGAACAGTTATGATTATTATGACACAACCGTTGATGAAACGGCAATTCGCGCAAATGCCGAATATATGGCAAGAAATCTCAAGGCTTTTGGCTGGGAGTATATTGTGGTGGATATTGAATGGTATTCCCACAAACCAGGCGTTATGCGGGAACAATTCCAATATATTCCGTTTGCCAGTGTAGAGATGGATGAATATTCTCGGCTTATTCCGGATCCGGAGCGCTTCCCTTCATCCAGAAATGGCGCTGGATTTAGACCGTTGGCAGACTATATACACAGCCTTGGACTGAAGTTTGGAATCCACATCATGAAAGGAATTCCGCGGATTGCGGCGCACCTTCATGGAAGAATCAAAGACTGTGAGGTGAACGCTGATATGGCTACAGATCCTTCTTCCATCTGTAAATGGAATCCGGATATGTATGGCTTAAGGGATACTTCCGCTGGACAGGCGTACTATGACTCCCTGCTGGAATTGTATGCTTCATGGGAGGTTGATTTTATCAAATGCGATGACATCTGCAATACAAATAATCAAAGTGCTTATAACGAAGATGTATATATCAGCAGCCATGAGGTTGAGATGCTGGCCAGCGCGATTCAAAAATGCGGCCGACCGATTGTACTATCTCTTTCTCCGGGGCCGGCGCTTATTGAGAAAGCCTGGCACTATGAGAAATATGCAAATATGTGGCGGATTACCGATGACTTGTGGGATGACTGGGATACGTTGAAAAATATGTTTGGCCGTTGCGAATTGTGGCAAAATCATGTATCGGAGGGGTGTTATCCGGACTGTGATATGCTTCCGTTTGGAATGATTGGAAAAGGGTTTGGAAAAGAGCGAATGACGCGCTTGACCCGGAACGAACAGCGAACCATGATGACACTTTGGTGTATGTTCGGCTCACCGTTGATGCTGGGGGCGGAAATGACAAAAATGGATGACTGGACCTTTTCTCTGTTGACAAATCGCGATGTGCTGGAAATGCTGGAGCCAGCCTGTCATGGATGTCAAGTCTGCAGAGATGACGGCAAAGCAGTATGGATGGCGGAGAACAGGAAGGAGAAAAGGTGTTATGTTGCATTTTTTAATCTGGCAGATGTATCACAGAAAATAGCGATTACTTTGGACGAGCTTGGAATCGATTGGACAGACATTAGAATGAAGGAATTGTGGACAGGGGATACTGTAGTGGTCAGCGGGATGGAAATACAAGTAGAATTGCCAGAGCACGGGTGTGCTGTGTATCGCTGGTAGGGGTTTTACATATAAAAGTAGAACAGATGATAGAAAGAGGGAAAGGGTGACTGCATTATGGAGAGAAACGCTGTCGTAACAGTAGAGAAGAGTCAGATCATAGGAGAAATCAGCGAAAATTTATTTGGCAGCTTCATAGAACATCTGGGGAGAGCGGTGTATACCGGAATCTATGAGCCGGATCATCCGACGGCGGATAAGGATGGGTTTCGAGAAGATGTTATAGAACTGGTAAAAGAACTGCAGGTTCCGTTGATTCGATATCCAGGTGGGAATTTTGTGTCCGGATACCGCTGGCAGGATGGAATCGGTTCGCGGAAGGATCGTCCCCGGAGATTGGAATTGGCGTGGCGCTCTATTGAGACAAATCAGGTGGGAATGGATGACTTTGCTCTTTGGGCCGGGAAAGCGGGGAGTGATGTTATGCCTGCTGTGAATCTGGGGACGGCGCAGCCGCAGGATGCTGCAGATCTGGTAGAATACTGCAATTTTACTGGGGGAACAGCATTGTCTGATATGCGAAGAGAGAATGGAAGGAAAGAACCATATGGATTCCGGTACTGGTGCATCGGAAATGAGATGGATGGTGACTGGCAGATATGTCATATGACATCCCAGGAATATGGCCGAAAGGCACACGAGACAATTAAAATGATGAAGTGGATAGATCCGACAATTCGGGTTACGGTAGCAGGGAGCTCAGGGGTGGTAAATCCCACGTATCCGGAATGGGACAGAATCGTATTGGAGCATACTTATGACGAGGCGGATTACCTGTCGATGCATCAGTATTATGGATTTAATCCGCAAGTGGAGAAAGAAAATGACTATCTTCATGCGTATCTGAATCTCGATTCCTTCATCCGGTCTATGATAGCAACAGCGGATTATGTGAAAACATATAAACGCAGCAGTAAGACGATGATGCTGGCTCTGGATGAGTGGAATATCTGGCATAACCATTTACCAGATCCGCCTGGTGTCGACTGGACAGTTGCCCCGCCCCTGTTGGAAAATCAGTATGATGTAAGGGATGCTTTATTGTTTGGCGGATTGATGATGACGATGATTAATCATGCGGACAGAATAAAGATTGGCTGCCTGGCTCAGCTGGTCAACGTGATCGCTCCAATTATGACAATGCCGGGCGGCGGAACATTAAAGCAGACAATTTTCTATCCGTATCAGGCCGGATGTCTGTATGCTAAGGGATGCGCATTGCACACAAAAGTAGTTTCGGACAAGACGGAGACTAAATATGGAGATGCGCAAGTGCTCTATTCGGCGGCAGCTTATGGGGAAGAACAAGGGGAGTTGACATTGTTTTTGCTGAATACAAATGAAAAAACACTATATACAGAATTAAAGCTCAGAGAATTTGGCAAGCTTGTAATGAAGGAGCATCAGGCATTTGCAGGTGAATTGTATGCCGTAAATACCTTTGAACAGCCGCAGCGCACCACTATGGTTACGCAGAATATGCAGCAGTCCTATGAGGAAGGTGCAATAGTGGAATTGGAGGGATATTCCTTCCATGTGATCCGCTTTGTTGAGAACGACAGAAAGTAAACAAACAATGGATGAGGAGGGTTTTGATGAGAATGTTTTGTTTGAGGATGAAAAAAAGAATGAGAACGTGTGCAGCACTGTTTTTGGCGCTGTGTATCAGCACGGGGCAGTTATCTGCTATGGCAGGTGAAGATGGGGGCGGCAGGAAGGAGACGCTGCCGGAGAGTATTACGGACGCCATCACGCATATTTATCCCTTTGACGGGGATGCATCAGATTGGGTGCAGGATGATGTGTCCGGAGAGGCATTGGGAAATCTGTCATATGAAGAGGGAAAATTTGGACAGGCAGTTTGCCTTGATGGCGGAAGCGGCATAAAATAGCCCACAAGCATATTGAATGATAGCGGCAGCTTCACCATTGCCATGTGGGCTTAC
>CABQGZ010000596.1 GCA_902463835.1 uncultured Lachnospiraceae bacterium | reverse complement strand
TGGAACTTCACAATTTCTGCTTTGCCTACAAAAACGAACCGGAAACGCTGCACATCCGGGAAAGTAAAATCCCCGCAAATCGTATTGTCGGGATCATCGGGAATAATGGAGCTGGAAAGTCCACCTTCTCCCGGTGTTTCTGCGGCCTTGAAAAGCGCTGCGGTGAGGTGATCTGGAACGGCAGAACTTATCGGCCTAAAGACAGACTAAATACCTGCTACATGGTGATGCAGGAAGTCAATCACCAGCTTTTCACGGAAACTGTGCTGGATGAAGTCCTGATCAGTATGGAGGAGGAAAATCAGGAGTGGGCTGAGGAAATCCTTGCCGAGTTAGATTTAATTGGCTTCAAAGACAGACACCCTATGTCCCTTTCCGGCGGCCAAAAGCAGCGGGTAGCAATTGCCTCGGCAATCGCATCCAAGCGTTCTATCTTATTTTTTGACGAACCGACCAGCGGTCTTGATTACAAACACATGAAAGAGGTTGCCAATGTCTTGAAACAAGTCAGGGATGCAGGCATTACCTTGTATGTCATTACCCATGATCTTGAGCTGCTTTTAGATTGTTGTACGGATATTGTCCATTTTGAGGACGGTTCCATCATCGACAAATTTCAAATGGATGAGGCCGGTCTTGAAAAAATCCGAAACTATTTTATAAAGGGGGTGCCTACAAAATGAAGGAAGAAAAGAAAGAGTCGCCCATAGGCGTCTTATGGGGATGGGGCAAGCCCTATCACGGGAAATTCATCGGCAGTATTATCCTTGCGGTATTAGGCGTGGCCTGCCAGATGGTGCCCTATTTCTGCGTGGCGCATATTGTCACACTGATGCTGTCGGGAGCGCAGGATTTTTCCAGTTATATGACGGCCTGTATCGTTGCATTGTGCGGTTATTTGGGAAAGGTTGTTTTCGCCAATCTTTCAACAGTCATTTCCCACACGGCGACCTATTACACGCTGCGCGATCTGCGAGAGAATATCACCGCAAAGCTGGCCCGCGTCCCGATGGGGACGATTTTAGATACTCCGTCCGGCCAGTACAAAACGACGATTGTTGACCGGGTTGAAGGCATGGAATCGACCTTCGCACACCTGCTCCCGGAAATGACCGCAAATGTGCTGGTGCCTTTGGTGATTGTCGTATATCTGTTCGTTATGGACTGGCGCATGGCGCTCCTGTCCCTTGTTACGCTGGTGGTGGGCCTTGCTGTCATGTCCGCCGGTATGAAGAATTATCCCGTCAAATGGGAGGGCGCGGTTAAAGCGGGAAAGCAGATGGCAAACGCCATTGTAGAGTACATCGGCGGGATTGAGGTGGTAAAAGCGTTCAGCCAGTCCGCCGGTTCCTACAAAAAATATTCTGACGCGGTGAATTATAACGCCAACTATTATGTGGATTGGATGCGTGAAAACCAGAAAACCATGAGCGCCTACAACGCCATCCTGCCCTCAGTGCTAATCTGCGTGCTGCCCTGCGGCTTCGCGTTCTGGCTCTCCGGCAGTCTGGAGCTTTCCACCTTCCTGTCCATTGTGATTTTCTCGCTGGGGCTGATCGGGCCGATTATTGCGGCCTTTACCTTTACGGACGATTTGGCCGTACTGGGGACAAATGTGGAAGAAATCAGCCAGCTTCTGAACGCCGAAGAACTGAACCATAAAGAAACGCCGATCAAGCTGGAAGATACCGGCATTTCTCTTAGGTCTGTGTCGTTTTCCTATGACGGGACAACAGAGGTTTTGCATGATGTGAATCTCGCCATCCACCCCGGAACCATGACCGCCCTTGTAGGGCCGTCCGGCTCCGGCAAGTCTACGGTGGCGAAGCTGATTGCCGGGTATTGGGATGTTACATCCGGCAGCATTACCCTCGGCGGCCATGAGCTGAAGGATATGCCGCTGTCTGAAATTGCAGACCAGATTTCCTATGTATCTCAGGACAACTACCTGTTTAACCGCAGTATCCGGGAGAATATCCGCATGGGAAGACCCAGTGCCACGGACGCAGAGGTGGAGCAGGCAGCCAAACAAAGCGGCTGCGACGCCTTTATCCGCAAGCTGGATAATGGCTATGATACGGTTGTCGGCAGCGCCGGTTCCCATCTTTCCGGCGGTGAACGCCAGCGGATTGCCATCGCCCGCGCCATGCTGAAAAATGCGCCGGTTGTCATTTTGGACGAGGCAACTGCCTATATCGACCCAGAGAATGAGGCGCTGGTGCAGAAAGCCATTTCCACTTTAACTGTCGGCAAGACCCTGATTGTGATCGCACACCGGCTGTCTACCATTGTTGGCGCAGATAACATCGTTGTGGTGAAGGATGGAACCATCCACGCACAGGGTACGCATGAGAAGCTGCTGGAAACCTGCCCCCTCTACCGGGATATGTGGCAGGCGCACATCGGCGCGAAAGACCAGATGTAAGGGGGTGTTGTCAGATGTATGGAACATTGAAAAAAATCTTTGCTTTTGCAGGCAGCAAAAAGGGGCTTCTAAAAAAATCCCTGTTATTCTCATTCTTGTCCGGGCTGTTTTCAGCCATGCAGTTTGCCGCCCTCTTTGTAGTGATCGGCGCGTTAGTATCTGACAACCGGGACGGAAAGTTTATCTGCATTTCGCTGGGAATTATGGCCGTTTCCCTCATTGGGCGTATCATCACGACCTATTTTTCCACGATGGAGCAGACGGAAACCGGCTATTGCATGGTGGCGGAAAAGCGTATCCACATCGGAGATCGGCTGCGCTACATCCCGATGGGCTACTTCAACAAGAATAGTATCGGGAATATTACCGCCATTGTCACAACAACTTTGGGTGATGTAGAGAACTCAGCAGCCCGTGTCCTGGTGTCAGTGCTGGGCGGTTTTTTCAACTCGGTTGCCCTCGTCATCGTCCTGTTGGTATTTGACTGGCGGATCGGTCTTGTGGCCGCTGCCGGTGTCCTGATTTACCTTGCGGCGGCGGAACTGGCGCTTCGCAAATCTGCCGCGCTCAGCGGGGTACGCCAGCACACACAGGAGTCCCTTGTGGAGTCTGTGTTGGAGTACATTCAGGGGATGGGGATTGTCAAAGCATTTGGACTGGAACGGGACAGCACGCAGTCTATCGGCAGTGCAATTAAGGCGAGCTGCCGGGATAACCTGAAATTGACAAAGGCCAGCGTTCCCTATGACGCTATCAAACAGGCTGTTGTCCGAGTGTTCAGCGTCCTGTTGCTTTT
>CABQGZ010000595.1 GCA_902463835.1 uncultured Lachnospiraceae bacterium | reverse complement strand
GGGTGTGCCCATGTCAGACGCGCTCTCGCTCCGTCCAAAACGTAGCGGACACTAAGCGCACAGGCCACTTCCATGGCCCGCTTGCTAAGTGCCGACGTTTTGCAAGGGTCTGTCATGGGCACACCCTTTCTCCGGAGCTACACCACTGGCAATCTTGTGAACAAAAACATTTTGCATCATATCTGCTGTGGGAGCTGCATTCGTAATAACCTAATACTTCACTTCCCCTATTTTTTGGTAAGCATCTCCCCTGTCATAGGAGGTCACTCCCGCAGAATCGGCGATATAGAAACGTCCGCCGCTGTACAGTCCACGATACTGGTTCAGCCCACGGGTACAATCCACTTTTTCTTTCAACAGGCGTTCAAAGCCAGCTTCTCCCCATTGATACAGATAGTAGAATACGTCTTCGCCTCCATCAGAAGCCTGCCAGTCGCTTCCCACAAATCCAAACAGATTCTCTTCGCTGTCTGCAAGAACCGCCTTGTACTCATAGAGAGCCGGGCTTTCATTCAACTCCTCCAACACAAGGCTGTCTCGTACCGTCACCTGGGACGGATCCGAGATGTCGAACATGGACAGCTTGACGCCAAGGGTTCTTCCCGTGTCGGGATCTGTCTCATATCCGATCCCCAGAAGCTTATCCGCTCCCCAGAAGTGCAGGTATTCGGAAAATCCTGTGATCTTAAGCTCCGACAGCACCCTGGGGTTCGCCGCATCCGAAAGATCCACCACGAAGAGCGGGTCTGTATTGCGGTAGGTGACAAAGTAGGCCATATTATTTAAAAATCTTGCGGCGTATACCTGTTCACCTCTGGCCAGTCCCTGGAGACTTCCGGTGAGCTTCATCTCTTCGTCAAAGAGATACAGCTGGTTGACATTCTCCCCTTCTGTCCAGTCTGTGGTCAGCACCCGCAGCTGCCCGCTGCCCTGGTTGATGGCAAAGGTGTCACGGATCTCTCCCTTGACAGTGGCGGTTCCCACCGCGTTGATCTCCCCTTTGTCCAGGGAAAATTTCGCGATCTGGGTCACCGTTCCCTGCCCCTCCCAGGTGGATTGATACAGATACATGGCGTCCGTGCTCACATACGTGCTCACATAATCGTTGAAGATCACCACATTGTCCTGCACCCAATCCGGCTGTTTTATATCGATGGACGATACCACCAGCCCCTGGGTCCCATGCTCGGGCAGGTAGATGCAGTCGTAGGTTACCTTCCTATTATTAATACTGGGAATCTCATTCATGCGATACTCCCTGGTGAACAGATACACGATGTCCCCAATCTTTCTGGAAGTATAATACGCTCCATCCTGGGAGACTGTTTTCTCCAGCACCGGACTTTTCCGGTCGCCAATATCATAGGTCTCCAGACAGGTGACACTGTGATCATTCATGTAAAACGCATCTGCGGCTCCCGCCTCCTGGTTCCGTCTGCTTTGCTCCACCAAGAGTTCCTCAGAAGCTGTTCCAGACTTCGCACGCTCCAGCACAGCTTCCTCCCACTCCAGGATCAGATTCAGCTTGTCTCCGGACACATACATCTCCCTCACCCTGGCATCGTCATCCTGCGGCTGGATTCTTGCGACCACCTGCATCCCATCGCCGGAGATGTCCGTTATCACAACCGTGTTCTCACACACGGCATAAATGTAATTGCCGTCTGTCTTGATGATATCGCTCTCATCCACGCCTGCGGTCTGTACATTGGTCTGGGAGTGTTTTTCTGAATCGTTTACTACAATCTGGCTCTGGCCATTGGATTCCGCATCTTCGCCAAACAGGCTTCCCCACACGTTGTCTTTTTCGCTGCCTGCCAAGTTCTCTCCCTCATCCATACCCATGTCATATTCTTTCCAGCTCCGCTCCAGCATCTCATATACCTGGTTCTCGCTCCTTGCCACCAGGAACATGTCCCCGGCGTCCCGCTTGGCCGCTGCCGTTCCCATCGCTGTATTCTTATCGTCTGTCCCTCTCTTCTGTTCTTTGGACGCATCTGCTCTCTCCGTCTCGTTTCCAGCCGGATTCCTCCCCGGATCACCGATCTGCCCCAATCCAAGGCTGGCCACGGCTGTCATCCCCACCGCCAGTACCAGGACGGCCGCCGCCTGGGCCAGCTGCCGCCTGGGCAGCCTCACATGCCTTTCCCGGCGTTTCAATCTCTCCTGTACCCGCGCCGGTGTGAGTTCTTCCGGTATCTCCAGATCTCCTGCTGATTCCCTGATCGCATCCAACAATTCCTGCTCCGTCATCACAAACCTCCTTATAGCTTTCCCGCCATCTTTTTTAAGCCCCGGCTCTCCTTCGACCGCACCGTGTTCTCGTTCATCTGCAGCATTTCGGCAATCTCTCTGCTCTTATAGCCCCGAAACACGTGCATCGCTATGATGAGCCGTTCGTCATCCTCCAGCTCGAAGAACAGCTTGCGCACCAGAATGTGATCCTCCAGATCCCCCGAAGACGCCTGGGAAAGCAGTCCGACCACTTCCTCCGAGCCGTTTTCTCTTCGTTCCTCCAGGGATACCGTCTTTCTGGCATACTCCCGCAGCTGCTCCTTGCACTTGTTGGAGAGAATCTGGAAGATCCAGCTGTGAAAAGCCTGGGCGGAGCGCAGCTTTTTTATGGATGCAAAGGCTGCGGTCACAGCCTCGCTGACCACATCCTCCGCATCCTGAGTATTTTTCAGCGTATACAGTGCGAAGCGGTACATGTCCTCATATACCTCCTCGTACAGCGCCGCAAAAGCCTGGGCGTCCCCCCGCCTGGCTGCTTTTACCAGCTTCAAGTAATCTTCCATTCCCTCACCTCATCTGACAGCCGATGCATCTATATCCGTCTTATATATAGTCTGTGAAGACATGCATTTTGTTGCATACTTTTTTAGAAAAAATTTGGCGTACCCCGTCACTGTAGCTGCTCCAGCTTCACCCATGATTCAAAACTTTCTGAATATCATCCAAATTATCAATGTCTACAACAGCCCAAAATATCCTTTTTATATTTTTCCCTTTCAGGACCTCCGGCGGAATTGATGAATAGCTGCCAAATTCACGAATCAATACTTCCCTAATTTCCTTCATCCGCTGTCCTTTTTCCCTACCGGTAAATTCTTTCAGTTCCAGACTCTCTTCAATTCTCAATGCCTGATTTATTTTTTCCCAGCCCCCATCCATCAACATCAGTTCATACATCAATCGCACCAGTGCTGCACCGCAGGCAAC
>CABQGZ010000594.1 GCA_902463835.1 uncultured Lachnospiraceae bacterium | reverse complement strand
AGTTTGTTTTGTACATATCTTCATATTTAAACGTAAACAAAAACACACCTCCTTTTTGAAAAATCTTATCATAAGATAAGTGAAAAGTCAATTTTGAAAGGGTGGAAAAAAGCAGAATAAACGCAGAATACAAATAAAATGCAAATAAAGAGATAAGGAGATAGTGAAAATGAGAAAAGTAAAAGACAAAGAGATTTTAGTAGGAGCAGATTTTGCAGGCTTTCCGCTGAAAGAAGCGGTGGTGGATCACTTGAAACGCAAGGGATGGAACGTGACAGATGTAGGTGTTCGTTCTCTGGTTGATACGGACACAGACCTCATGTTTCACCGGGTTGGACTGCGCGCAGGCGCCATGATCTCAGAGGGAGAATTTGAACGTGCATTATTGTTCTGCGGCACAGGCATGGGCATTCATATTGCGGCAAGCAAATGTCCCCATGTACATGCAGGGGTTGTGGAGAGCGTGCCGGCAGCGCTACGTGCAATCACAGGCAATGGCGTGAATGTTCTTGCCATGGGAGCGTTCTATGTTGCGCCTGCAATGGCCTGCGATATTGTGGATGCGTATTTGAATGCAGAGCTTGGCTCCGGTTATGAATGGTGGGAGAATTTCTATGAATTCCACAAACTTGCCATCGACGAATTGGAGGCATTTGATTATGAAGCGTATAAGGCGAACGGATTCAAGGTAAATCATCTTGGGGATTATCCGTTAAAACTGGAGGAAAAACCAGAAGCGTAGAAGGAACTATGAAGTGATCGTGCAAATTGGTTGACAAGGAGATGAGCTTATGACGGGCGCGATGATAAAAGAGGGTGTATCCGATTGGCAGATATTTCAGCAAAAGGACGGGTACGCAAGGATAAAAGTGGCAGGTACGTGGGAGTATGAGATGGAAAGCGGCGTCATCCCACAGGTGTATCTGTGTGTAAAAAAGGAGGACAGCGGAGAGCCTGTCATCTGGTGGCAGAAATGCAAAGTCAATGGGTATCGCTGGGAGATTACGGTGGATGTTCCGGCCGGCGGCCTCTATCAGATAGAAACCTGCCTGGTGCAGGAGGGGGAAGTATGGAGTGAATGGGCAATCCGCGGTGACATCGTGTCACATGTAGGTGTGGGAGACCTGTATGTGATTGCAGGTCAGAGCAATGCTTCCGGATATGGAAAAGATTATGTATATGATCCTCCGGAAATAGGAGTTCATATATTAAAGAACAATCTTCGGTGGAATCTTGCGTCACATCCGCTGCAGGATGCCACCGGATGTGATGCGGATCCTGTTAATATGGATATTGCCAATACAGGGCATTCCCTGTTCCTCTCTTTTGCCAAATACCTGAAAAGGGAACTGCATTACCCCATCGGACTGATACAGACTTCCCGGGGCGGAGCGGGACTGGATATGTGGAATCCGGGAAGCGGAGTGCTGTATGCTGGCATGCTGGAGAAGATCAGGCTGGCCGGGGGCAGTGTGAAAGGGATTGTCTGGTATCAGGGCTGTACAGACGGCACAAGAGACTTGTGTGAAACGTATTACGATCGTTTTTTGCAGATGAAAAAAGCGTTGTGCAAAGACCTGGGAGTGGAGCAGATGGAAATATTGCTCTGCCAGCTCAACAAATGCAATGCGGACACTGGAGAAGAGGCAGATGAGGCCTGGGGCATTTTGCGGGAACAGATGCGCTGTCTGGGGAGTCTTGCGGACATTTATACTGTTCCCACAACAGACTGCGCGATATCAGATTGTTTCGGCCATAACACGGCGAAATCAAATATCATCCTGGGAGAGCGCCTGGCCAAAGTGGCATTGACCCATATCTACGGGAAAAGGTTTCTGTGCGATGCCCCCAATATCCAAAAGGCAGTGAAGGTTGGAAAAAGGGAAATTTTGTTGGAGTTCGCACATGTGTATGACAAATTGGAATTGTTTCAGTGTGAACCTGCAAAGCTGGCGTTTACAGCGGAGGATTGCCAGGGAAAGGCAGAGATTTTTTCATATGATATACCAAAGGCAAATGAGATTTTGCTGCGGTTTCAAAGAGAACTGGGTGAGAAATGTGTGATTCATGGTGCCTACGAAAAAAATTTGTCAAAGGTAGTGCCGGTGGATTTTGCAACACATCTGCCGATGGTTTCTTTTTATGGGTTAAAGGTGGAAGAAGGAGAAATGAATTATGAACGCAAGACAACTGTTTGATGAATACTTTATCAGAGGGAATCGCAGGATAGAGCGTATGCCCATGATAGAATACGCCCCTTACTGGGATCTCACTATAGAGGCCTGGCATGAGCAGGGAATTGATCCCACGATGGATCCTGACCGGGTTCAAAAATATATGGGCCTGGATCCTCTCTGGTATACTTCTGTGGATCCGACTGATGAAGGATTCCCATATCCGGCGACACATGGCGGCTCCGTGATAAATAGTGAAGAAGATTATGAAAAAATTCTGTCATGTATTTATCCCAAAAAGCCAATTGAAAAAATAATGGACTTTGTCTTATCTCATAAAGAAGAAAGCGACAGAGGAGAGTTCATGTTTGAGTTAAATCTGAACGGATTTTTCTGGTGGCCGCGCACTTTGTTTGGAATTGAAAATCACCTTTTTTCCTTTTATGATGAACCCGAGCTGTATCATCGAATTTGTAAGGATTTGTTGGAATACAATATTCGTGTCGTGAAGGAATTTTTACAATATGCATCCCCGGCATTCATCATATTGGGAGAAGATTTGTCTTACAATCATGGTTCGATGATAAGCAAGAAGATCTGGGATGAATTTTTACGACCCTACTACATCGAATTTCTTGCTGAAATGAAAAAACTGAATCAGACTGTGATCTTTGACAGTGACGGCAGAATTGACGACATCATTGATTGGGTGGTGGAAAGTGGTTTTGACGGAATTCTGCCTCTGGAGCGTATGGCAGGAGTGGATGTTGATCAGCTGACACAAAAGTATCCGGATTTTAAATTTATCGGCGGTTTTGATAAGACGGTTATGAAATTTGGAGAAGCCGTCATGAGAAAGGAATTCGAAAGAAT
The DNA here is from genome assembly GCA_902463835.1 of uncultured Lachnospiraceae bacterium. Classification (GTDB taxonomy): domain Bacteria; phylum Bacillota; class Clostridia; order Lachnospirales; family Lachnospiraceae; genus 14-2. Next base: position 183 of record CABQGZ010000594.1, on the reverse strand, counting down.
CCTTCCCGCTATAAAGCGTGGAAATTATCTGCCCTGCGTGGATCATCAGACACCGCCGGATGTTTCCGTAGAAAATTATAAAGTATACATAAACCTTTTGCATGAATATGCATTAAAAGCGGTTGAAAAATAAAGCATACAAAAACAGGCCATCGCACCATTGCAGTGGCTTGTTTTTATAAT
>CABQGZ010000593.1 GCA_902463835.1 uncultured Lachnospiraceae bacterium | reverse complement strand
GTGCTATACTAAGGAAAATGAGGATTTGACGCCGCAAGGAGATCGTTACTCTTGCGGCGAAGGGGGACGCCGCAATTGTACCCTTTACTTACTGCGTCAAACCAACATTTACCTTGAGAAAGGAGTCCCTTATGGCTACCATCAAAGACATTGCCGCCGCTGCCGGTGTATCCCCCGCTGCGGTCTCCCGTATTTTAAATAACGATGCTTCCTTAAATGCTTCCCTTGAGACCAGACAGAAGGTTATGGAGGCCGCCCATGCCCTGAATTATACAAAAAAGCCCCGCACTGCCAGCAAGTCTACCTTCACGCTTGGAATCGTACAGTGGTTTTCCTCCGGCCAGGAGCTTTCCGATAGCTACTATCTGCTGATACGCCAGGGCATCGAAGATTTTTGTACGAAAAATTGCATCCAGGTGGTGCGTACCTTCAAGACAGACCGAAACTATCTCGATGTGTTAAAGGACGTGGACGGCATTGTATGTGTTGGAAAATTCAGCCGGACAGAAATTCGGCAATTTACGGAGCTGACAAAGAACATTATTTTTCTGGACATGCCCGTGGCGGACATTGACATCTCCACCATCACCCTGGACTTTGAACAGGCCATGTACGACGGATTGACCTACTTAGAGAAGCTCGGCCACAGACATATCGGATTTTTCAGCGGAAAAGAGTATGTGGAAAAAGGGCAGCCGTTCGCAGATCCCAGAAAAAAATATTTTATAAAATTCTGTAAGAAACATAAGATTGTCTACGAGCCTTACCTGCAGGAAGAAATCTTTGACATGGAATCCGGCTACCGGATGACGCAGCATCTGCTGGACTCCGGCAAGCTTCCCACTGCCATTTTCGCCGCCAGCGATCCCATCGCTGTGGGCATAATGAAAGCCCTGACTGACGCAGGGCTTGCGATTCCAAAAGATATTTCTGTCATTGGCTTTGACGATTCCGCTCTGGCAGCTTACACCACGCCGCCTCTCACCACCATGCATGCGCCGGCCTATGACATGGGCAGCTTCGGCGCCAGCCTTGTATACCATATGCTGAAGCTCACACCGGAGACCGCCATGAAGGTGCAGCTTCCCTGCCGGCTGGTGGTGCGGGAATCCTGCAGTTCCTTATGATGTGATGCAGGAACCATCGACCAGCCAAAAACCGGCATTCGAACAAATCCTTTTACCTTGACTTTAAAAATTCATACTCCCGGGCAGCAGCCTCATCCTCTGGATAATCTTCCACATAGGCCTTCATCTTCTCTTTCGCCTGGGTCAAGTCCAGCAGCTGTTCCAGGATAGCAATCTCATTTCTGCGAAGCTCCTGGGCATTCTGCACATCCTTCTGTTCCAGCGCGATCTGCAGGAATTTCAGCGCCTGGGTGTAGTTTCCTTCCTGCACTCTCGCTCTCCACAGGGCGTCCAGCGCATTTTGGTCATCGCTGTGATCCTTGATGTAGCTCTCATAGAGCTGATCGGCCTGCTCCTTATCTCCCTTGGCATCCAGCACCTGAGCAAGATAAAAGACCGCCTCCTTGTCCTCCATATTGATGGCCTTGTCCAAATACGTTCTGGCGCTGTCGTACTGTCCAAGCAGATAGCAGGAATAGCCTTTATTCCGGTAGTCAACTGCCTTCTCCCCTTTCAGCTCCAACGCCTGATTCAAAATAGTTCCCGTTTCCTTCTCAAGTCCCGCATTCTGCAGCTTCTCCCCAATCTGATTGTACCTGGCTCCATTGTTCTTCTCTAATTTCAGGACTGCTTCATAATCTGTCAAGGCATTTTTCGTATCTCCCTGTCCCAGATACAGCGTTCCCCGAAGGTACCTGGCATCGGCGTTCTTTTTATCGTAATCAATCAGTGCGGTATACGTTTTGATAGCGCCTTTCACATCTCCCGCCTTATACTGCGCCGCAGCCTTATAGTAACAGATATCAATCTCCAGCTCATCAATGACCGCCATGGATTGATCCAAGGCCTTCTGAAACGCTTTTACTGCTTCCTCGTAATCGCCCTCCTCCAGCTTATTGATGCCAAGCTGACGGTAAGCCAGTTCATTTTCCAGATCCTTTTTGCTCCTGCTTCCGCCGCATCCGACAATGAACAAAATCAGAATCGCAAGAGACAAAATAATTATTTTTCGCATAAAATCTCCTCGATCCTCTGCAGCTCCTCCATGGAAAAATGCAGGTTCTCCAGTGCGTTTACATTTTCCTCTATCTGCTCTATGCTGCTTGCCCCCACAAGAACTGTAGTGACGCGGTCATTCCGCAGATTCCAGCACAAGGCCATCTCCGCCATGGACTGCCCTCTTTCCTTGGCCAGTTCTGATAATTTCAGAACCTTCTCCATCTTATCTGCCGTAATATCACTTTCCTTCAGGAAATGATTTCTGGTGGCACGGCTGCCCGCTGGAATTCCTTTTACATATTTATCTGTCAGCACTCCCTGAGCCAAGGGAGAAAAGCAAATGCTTCCGGAGCCAACCTGTTCCAATGTATCAAGCAGCCCGTCTGCTTCACACCAGCGATCCAGCATATTGTAACGAAATTGATGAATCAGTAGGGGCGTTGCATTCTTCTGCAGCAGCTCCGCTGCCCTTCTCGTCTGCTGAGCGTTATAATTGGAGATTCCAACATACAGCGCCTTTCCCTGCCTTACGATATCAGACAGCGCCCCCATGGTTTCCTCCAGAGGCGTATCTTCATCCGGGCGGTGATGATAGAAAATATCTACATAATCCAATTTCATCCGCTTCAGACTCTGATCCAGACTTGCCATCAGATACTTTCTGGATCCGCCGTTTCCATAAGGTCCCGGCCACATATCGTACCCGGCTTTTGTCGAGATGATCATCTCATCCCGGAAGGGACGCAGATCAGATTCCATGATCCGCCCAAAATTCTCTTCGGCTGACCCATACACCGGTCCGTAATTATTGGCCAGATCAAAATGTGTGATTCCAAGGTCAAATGCCTTGTGCAGCATTGCCTTCTGATTATCAAAATTATCGCAGGAGCCAAAGTTGTGCCAAAGCCCAAGGGCAATTCTGGGCAAATATACTCCGCTGTTTCCACATCGCTGGTACTGCATTTTCTCATATCGGTCTGTCATTGCCTGATACATTGCGTCACCTGTCCTTTTCTCGTTTTCTCTATTTTAACCTAGTTGCTGTTATTTTTCAATACGAAAATGAGGATTTGACGCAGGAAGGAGATCGTTACTCTTGCGGCGAAGGGACGCCG
>CABQGZ010000592.1 GCA_902463835.1 uncultured Lachnospiraceae bacterium | reverse complement strand
CTCAATAAGAAAACGGTCAGTAATGCTCTGAATCATATAACAGCCCATTTCCCAAAGTGCTGCGGAATTCTTATGCGGAACCAGACTGCACAACTGGTCAATATCTGTACGCAGAGTTGTTTCTTGGGAAGCTGCAAAATCAGAAAGCACCTTTTTATTTGCCTTTTCAAATTCGATGATCTGCTGCTGATATTCGCTTAGTAGGGCGTAAGAATGTAGCTCGTTCGATGTGAACAGCGGCAACGAGCGCAAACCGGCAATACTTGCAAGGGAATAGGATAAATCCATACTGTCATCCACTATGCGTCCGGCAAATAAATTTGCATCCTGCGCAAAGCGGAACGATGCCGAAAAGTCACTCTGAAATTCATGGAGATTTGCAATAAGAGCTGCTTTGGTCTCGCCTTCTGCCACAATATAAGTGTCACCATTATTCCCGAAGAAAGGTGTCCAGTTGTATTTTTTACACAAAGAAACAGCCGCGAGGTTCTGACGATAATTGCGAGAGTGTGCCTCCGTAGGAAGAACGGCATTGTCGCGGGCAATAGGCAGCAATGCCGCTTGTATGACACAAGCATACGGAAGCATAGGATCGGTGTCCGTGCTGGAAAAGACTTTATAACCCTGATAGATTCCGTCGCTGTCATCCTCCAGTATGGCACGGAACAGCATTGCGCGAGGGTTGGCGCGTTCTTCCTCGGTGGGATTGGCGAGCAGTGTGGGCGTATGTTTTTGCAGGCGCTTGCTGATGTCGTTCAGCAGTTTGATGAGATCATCATCAACCAATGGCTTCAAAAGATAATCCTTTACGCCATACTGGATAGCTTTTCTGGCATAAGCAAAATCGTTGAAACCAGAAATGATGATGACAACAGTGTCAGGATAATTTTCTTGGATGAACTTCGCAAGGTTTAAACCGTCCATGCCGGGCATCTTAATGTCTGTGATAACAACATCGTAAGCAGCCTGTTTCAAATATTCGATTGCTTCAATTCCATCCTGCGCTGTGTTAGGAACGTCAAAGCACGTTGAATGTTTGGGGATACTTTTTGAAAGCCACGTTTGCATGAGTGGCTCGTCATCAACAACAAGGATATGGTTCATTGAGTTACCTCATTCTTTGTAAAGGGAAGGCTGATAGAGACAGTTGTACCACTGTCAGAGGAAAGAATGTCCAGCGAGGCAGAGTTTCCATATTTTAACCGCAGCCGTTTGGCAATATTGACTAAGCCGATGTTGCCTACATGAGCCGGTTCAGCTTCATCGTGGCTGGGGGTACTGATACGTTGCTGCAAAGACTCCAGCGTCTCCGGCTTAATGCCAGGACCGTTATCAGATACTTGGATAGAGTAACGGTCCTGACTTACACAGGAAACGATGTGGATTACAGTTTGCCCACGATTTTGTTCGCAGGCGTATTTGATTGCGTTTTCAATCAAGGGCTGTATGGTAAGTGATGGGATTTGTTCGCTATATAGTTCGGCAGAAACAGAAATGTCATATTGCAATCGATCCTGATAGCGTAGTTGTACGAGTTTTAAGTACGCTTGGCAAATGTCAAGCTCCTTTTGCAACGAAATGTCCTTGGAAACATTCATGACGCCGCCTAAAAATGCAGAAAAGGACTCGATGGCTCTAATTGCAGTATCATATTCTTCACATTTGATGAGGAGGCTGATTGTGTTCAGGGTGTTATACAAGAAATGCGGACGAATTTGGCTGCACAAAGAATTGTACTGCGCTTCTTTTGCTAGATACTGCGCCTGATAGATTTCTTTTGCCAATTGTGCATTTCGATCAATGACATTTTGCAATGCCTCTGTCATTTGGTTGAAGGATTCAGCCAAGTAGCCGATTTCATCGTTTGTTGTGACATGAGCTTTTACGGTTAGATCGCCGTCCTCAACATGGTGCATGAGGGCAACGATTTCAAACAGTTGCTGTGTGAATTTCTGAATGATGATGTAGAAGCCAATATCAGCAAGCATGATGCAGAATATCGCCAGTGCAATGCTCTTCATAAGATTGGAGCGCAGCGGAGCCATCAATGTGCGGTAAGAGTGCAACGCCACAATGTTAATGCTGTAATTGGAGAGCGACAGCACATTTACCAGATATTTTTGACCATTCAGTGTAATGGTTCCGGATTGCCCGATTTTATTTCCCTCGGCCATTGCGTCTTCCAAACCGCTGGGAATAGGCGCAGAGCGATACAACACCTGATTCTGCGAGTTTACAATTAAAAGCAGACCTCCTGCATTTAGATTGATTTTATTGCAAATTTTACTGATACCGGAATAATCCGCATCGACTTTTACAACGCCGATGGTTTTGCTGTTATCGTTTTTGCTTCTGAGCTGGCGAACGACTGAAAATACGGTGGTTGGCTTTTCACCGTACACTCTTTCCATGTGCGGCTCAATAAACAAAGGTTTGGTGGTTTCTTTTGCTTCGTTATACCAAGAGCTTTCAGCATAAGTGGCAAGGTCTGGCATGTCGTTCGGGGTGCGCGTATAGCTGTAAAGCGAATCATCGTTTGCTATGTATACACGAAGGATTTCACTTCGCGGAAGAGTCATAACCGAGGAAAGAAATCCTTCTACGATGCGCTTGGAATTTAGTTTGTCGCGGGAATTCGTTGGTGAATACTCTAGTTGAGAAAGAACTTCATCATTATAATAAGGGGTGAGCGTAAGGCGATACAACTCGTCCATATAAGTACTGACGTTGGTTCCGGCCTGCTCTATTGTTTGTTGGGTTTGGGTAATCGTCTGTTCTTGTAATTGTTGTGCATTCCAACGATAGGTAAGGTAAGTAATCGCCAAAATGACGGCGAGGTTTACAATACTGATGGCAATGACCAACCGGGTCTTAAAAGATTTTTTCGATTTGTAAGGGGTCAATTTCGGCACCCTCCTTCCATAATAATTATAAACTCATGAGGACATAATGTGCAATGGGAAAAGCTAAATTCCCAAAAAAGAGAAACCTTTATCTAAAATTTTGGGTATTTATTACAATTACGACTGTGGTACAATAGAGACATAAGGAAGGCGCGCTTCCAAATGATTTTCCGAATTTCAAACCGATCAATTTGAAATTCAAATCACATAAGGAAGGAAGAATACTATGAAACTTCGTAAGTTCGCTGCAATGACGATGGCAGTGGCAATGCTCGGCGGCACGTTGGCCGGTTGCGGCGGCGCAGCCAGCAGCACGGCATCCAGCAGTGCAGATTCTACCCC
>CABQGZ010000591.1 GCA_902463835.1 uncultured Lachnospiraceae bacterium | reverse complement strand
TCTCCGGCCACATAGATGGGCGTATCTCCGATGATTCTAATTCCTCGCTCATTGGCATACGCTTTCAGGCTGTCCCACTGCCAGTAGAACAGATACTGCAGCATCTTGTAAAATGCCACTTCCTCCGCCAGCTCCTCTTTTATTTCTTTCATGGCGTCTGGTGTCCGGAACTTAAGATCAGCTTCCCACTTTTGCCACTCCACGCCGTTGTTTCTATTTTTCAAGGCCATAAAAACGGCATAATCCTCCAGCCAGTCGGACTGCTTCTGACAGAATGCTTCATAATCCGCCGGGATTCTCTTTTGGAATCTTTGGTGAGCCTTCCGGAACAATGTGTATCGATTCTGATACAGCAGGCCGTAATCCACCTCCTGATCTCTTTTCCCCCATGCAAAGCTGTCACATTCCTTCCTTGTCAATAGCCTCTCTTTTATCAGAATATCCAGATCAATAAAATACGGATTCCCGGCAAAAGCAGAAAAAGACTGGTAGGGTGAATCGCCATAGCTTGTAGGACCCACCGGCAGTACCTGCCAATAAGTCTGTGATGATTTTACAAGAAAATCCACGAATTTTCTCGCCTCTTTTCCCATGGTTCCAATTCCATATGGAGATGGTAAAGAGGAAATATGCATTAAAATTCCACTGCTGCGCATATATGCCTCCTGTTTCTATTAAAAACTGAACTGTTCGTCTATATTTTTCTCACGCTTTCACCCTGCACCAGATGGAAGGGCACAATCTCATGAATGGCGCTGGTATTCAACTCCAGATAGCTCATCAGAATCTCCACACTCCGGGCAGCCAGAATCTGATACTGCTGCTTGATGGTGGTCAGCTTGGGATTATAATACTCCGCCAGGCTGATTCCGTCAAATCCCATGACAGAGATATCCTCAGGCACCAGAAGTCCTTCGTCCCGCAGTGCCCGGATGGCTCCGATTGCCATCACGTCTCCCATGGCAAATACCGCCGTAATATCCGGTGCATTCCGAAGAAGACGCTTCATAGCCCGGTAGCCGCTGTCGAAGGAGAAACGCGCCTTGCTGTAGCAGCGGGTTTCATCAAAGTCTATGTTATGCTCCCTGAAGCTCTCCATGCAGCCGCGATATCGCTGGCTGCTGGTGTAAGAAAGCTTCAAGTCTCCGCCCAGAATCCCGATCCTGGTATGCCCCTGGGAAATCAGATAGTCGATGGCACATCTGGCCGCTGCCACATCGTCGGTGGTCACGCTGGACAGGTTGGAAAAATGAAGGTCTCCTCCCGGGTTCGTCACCAACACACCGGGAACCCCCACTTCCTCAAACTGTTCCTCAAAATACTGTAGATTGCCTCCAAGAAACAACAGTCCCAGGGGATTGCGCTCTCTGCATACGATGCGCGCCTGCTCCACCTCGTTGGCGTCCTCATCCACATAGGACACCACCAATGTATAGTTGGAACGATCCATCATGGTCTGGATCTCCTCCACAATGCTTGCAAACAATGTATTGGAGGTTCCCTTGACCATGACGATGATATTTTTGCTTGCCGTCTGCTTCAAGTGCTTGGCATTGTTGTTGGGGACAAAGTGATGTGCCTCCACAATCTCTTCAATTTTCTGCTTTGCCTCAGGACTTACATCCCTGTGATTGTTCAATACCCTGGATACAGTGCTCACAGAATACCCGGATTCCCTTGCAATGTCTTTGATGGTCAACATATCTCATTCCCCGCTTTACTATTCTTATCCTTTGACTGCTCCTGCCACAACACCTTCAATGATATGCTTCTGGCAGATCACATAAAATACGATGATCGGAATGATCGCCAGCACCAGCATAGCCATCATGGTTCCCCAGTCTACTGCGCCATATCCGCCTTTGAGATACTGGATCACAATGGGGATCGTCTTGTACTTTTTCAGATCAAGCACCAGATACGGCAGCAAATAGTCATTCCAGATCCACATTGCCTGAAGAATCGCAACGGTGATGGTCGTGGGCTTCATAACCGGAAATACGATTCGGAAAAAAGTCTGCAGAGGGGTACACCCGTCGATCATGGCCGCCTCCTCGATCTCCAGCGGAATACTTTTTACAAAGCCGCAGAACATAAATACCGCCAATCCGGCGCCAAAGCCCAGATAGACAAGAATGATACCGATAGGGTTGCTTAAACGCATCATATTGGCAAGCTTGGACAATGTGAACATCACCATCTGGAAGGGTACGATCATGGAAAACAGGCACAGGATGTAGATCGCGCTGGTCAGCTTGTTCTTTACTCTTGTGATATACCATGCACACATGGACGTACAGAGGATGATCACTGCGACAGATCCCACAGTGATGATCACGGAATTCATTGCCGCTCCCCAGAAATTCGTCTTCTCAATACCGCTTATAAAATTGCTGATTCCGAAAAAGGTTCGGCCGTTAGGCAACGCAAAGGGCTCTCTGGTGATAAAGGCCTTCTTCTTAAATGCATTGATCGCCACTAAAAAAATCGGATAAATCCAGGCCACCGTCAGGATACTGAAAAATAAAGTCAGTATCCATCCATGCTTCGCCCGCCTCGCCATATTTACCTGACTGTCATTATTCTTCTTAGCCATTACTGCTGCACCTCCTTACTTCTGGTAAGCCTGTTCTGGGCGACTGCTATGATTGCCACAAGTACAAAGAAGATCACGGCCTTCGCCTGTCCGACGCCCTCCCATCCATTTCTGGTATAGAAGGTGTCAAAAATATTCAAAGCCAGCATCTGGGAGCTGTTGGAGGGCTCTCCCGCAGTCAGCGCCAGGTTCTGGTCAAACAGCTTGAAGGAGTTGGTCAAAGTCAAAAACGTACAGATGGTAATGGAGGGCATTACCATGGGGATCGTCACATGGAAAAGCAGCTGCCTGCTGTTTGCTCCGTCAATTCTGGCCGCCTCAATCAATTCTCCCGGAATATTCTGGATTCCTGCGATATAGATGATCATCATATAGCCGATCTGCTGCCAGCTCATCAGTACAACCAGTCCCCAGAAGCCGTAGCTTCCGGAATAAGTCAACGTCCTTCCGAAATTGGCCAGAATCCCGTTCAGCAGAATCTGCCAGATATATCCCAGCACGATTCCTCCGATAAGATTCGGCATAAAGAATACGGTCCGAAACAGATTTGTTCCTTTAATTCCCTTTGTTAAAAGCATCGCAATCGCAAACGCAAGTACATTGATCATCAGAACCGACACGATCGTAAAAAGAGCCGTGAACCATAAGGC
>CABQGZ010000590.1 GCA_902463835.1 uncultured Lachnospiraceae bacterium | reverse complement strand
GCGATACCGGCGTGCTGGTTTGGGTCATCGCCCTGCCCGTGACGGCCTTGGCCGCTGCCTTCGTCCTGAAGCGTAAGGAGCGGGAGGCGTAAGCCAAAAGTGAAAACCTCCGCAGTATAATGAAAAAAGCTCTGGGACTCCTTGCTATGCAGGGAGCCCCGGCTTTTTCTTTGTCTATGGCGTAGAAATTCTCTTGAAGTGCTTTGTGCCGTTTTCCGAACCTCAAAAATTCGTTATATCCCCAATGTCTCCAAGAAAGATTGCTCATATCTAGCGAGAAGATGACTTCTGTCTCCAAGTGCCCCAAACACCCGCAATTTTGTCTCCAATTTCAAAACCCGAAAAAACCTCGTGCGACCAGCGTTGCTAGGCGCTGTACGTCGGGCTGGAGGCTGAAAAGTCTCCAGCCCTTATTCCTGCAAGCTTTTCGCATCTCGTGGGTCATCCGAAAAGTCCCAAGTTTTGGGCAAAATTCTCTTTCTGTGTCTGTTGCCATATCAGGTGTCCCAAAGCCATAATTTTGAGGCTAAGTCTCCTCCGGTATTCGCTGCTGTGCATCTTGTCGTAATTTTTTTAATCTTCCGACATAGGCGGTCCAGTGGCCTCACAGGCGGGAATCAGCGTCCTCTGTTTGCTCCGCAATCCAACGCAGAAACGCTTCCTTCGGAACGAGAATTCGCTTGCCGATACGCATATGTGGAAACGCTTCTGCTCTACGAGGCATACGCTGATTCCAACAAGATGGACGATGGGACAATTACGGAGGACTTCAATGAGCTCTATCGACAGATGAACGGCATGGAACTGCGGGAAATGGATAGGATTATCTATCAGGTATGCGCTCTGTGCCGGGACCACGAAAGGGCAGGATTCATTGAGGGTATCCGTCTGGGTGTTCTTCTGGTACAGGAGTTGAGTGGGAGACTATGAGTGAGATTGCCAATCGACTGAACGCAAACATACAAAAATATCCACTCGATTCTGTAGATAGCGGTTGTGAAACTGTCCTTGACCAGCTATATCAAGCCTACACAGAATCCCATGAGACTGATTCTGGGCAGATTGGAAATGGCTTCAAGTTAGAGGAATTTTTGCATACATTGCCCATGGAGGACAACAACGCCGTATTCAACCTCTGTGGCCGCCTGTGCAGTGTTTATGAACAGAAAGCCCTTCGGGATGGCCTGCAGGCGCATTCTTGATAGCGGAATTGACAGAGAAATGGATGATGATGTCCGCACACTTTCTTGTAAGGTAGCACCTGCGTCTATGAGGACAACGACTCCGAAGAATTAAAAGTTGCTTTGTTGAGCACGGTTTAGGTTAATATGCAAGAGATAAAAAAGCTCCCGACCAAATGGCCGAGAGCCTTTTTCGTTTTATAGACAGCTTGATTATTATATGACTGGTACTCTTGTTTGTCAAGAGCAAAGTGATGATGGGAAATAAAAAATCAATGATATAGCAATTACAGCCTGTTGTCAACAAAAAACTTTGGCTGTTTGAGCTAATGGACAGGATTGAACAAACTGTGTATAATTTTACTATAAAGAAACGGCAGTCGGAAACATCCGACCTATATCGAACTGCATTTGTTTCAATATAAATACTCGTGAGTGCAGGGTGTGATGTGCTCACATGAAGGAAAGAGAAATCATGAAGGCTGTTATGTGTCGACAAATAGAATCTTTACGATTAGTCAATGATGTTGTTATTGGGTACATCAGCAATAAGGAAGATTCTATTAACGGTGCGTAACAGCGGTATGGCGGTGACCATGCTGCTGTTTTTATTTTTCCCAGTGAGAAGAAGAACCGACAAACAACACATGAACGAAGGGAGAATTACTATGGAATTTACATCTGCTAGTGAGGCGTTGGCTGTTGTAAACAATGGCATTCAATTGATCCAGAATGGCATCGGCCTTACCAAGACTCGTAGAGCCTATACCACGGAAGCGGCAAGATATCTCCAGACGCAGCTTCGCGCCAAAGGTTGCCTTGATCTTAGTGACCAGTGCATTTCCGGCTTGATTCGCCTTTTTGACACCTACAGGCCTGACGAAAGACCGGGGTTCGTTGGCGATATGACCTATCGTTTCCTGAATGGTAGTAGCGCCATCCTGGAGAAACTCCTCCATGATTATGGAGTGGCATAAGAGATACCGGTAATCAAAACCACGCTGATTTGAGAGGAGGCTAATCAATGGAGCTTATTTTGGCAAGGGCGACAGGCTTTTGCTGTTTTGTCAAAGAGCGTATTCGCTACTGGATCTATAAACTATTGATTAATGTAAATCTCAACTTGACGGAGTTTTGTCTCAAAGTTATTTACATTATAGACAAAATACCTATGCCGGTTGTGAATGTCCTTAAATTTACATGGAAGTGTATTCGATTCACAATGAAAGCAGCGTGTTATTGTGCGCTGTTTGCCGTGTTTTTGGTTATCGAAATCATTGAAGCTCTGTTCGAGTGACAATATGAGAGCCTCCCGGCCACAATGGTCGAGAGGCTCATTTATATGCAATGTTTTGCGTAGTTTTCCGTGCAGTCCTTCTTTAATGGTGGTGCGAAGGAACTCAATTGTCTAAACTCTTACACCACAACGGGTAGATAGATGAGGAACCAAATAAATGCTATTGATTGGTAAATCGCATGGAGTTGCGGGAGATGGATAGGATTATCTATCCTGTGTGTACTTTGTGCCGAGATCACCAGCGGTCTGGTTTTGTGGAGGGCATCAAGGTGGGAATCCGATTGAGAGAGGAACTGGCGGAGAAATAGAGAAACAGCGCCGGTCTATTGCTAGATCGGTGCTGTTCGTATCAGAGGCTTGAATCTAGAACTGGATTCAAGAGGTAGTGGATTATTTGGTTTCTAACAGCTTTTTCACTTCGCGGTCAAAATCGGAAGTGATTCGCTGTGTTTTATTAAAAATATCGTATTCAGATTCGGCTTTGGCGATGGCAACTTTTCTGGATACCCGACCTTTGCCGACAAGGATTTTGTACTCCCGGAAGGAAAGGAATTTGTTGATGCTGTCCGCGAACTGTTCCATGGTGAAAGTGTTTTCGCGTTCAATCAGATCTTCGATGTAGTCAAAGTAACCAGACACGGTGCGCTCAAGCTGTCGAATCTGTTTCTCGGAGAGATAGTTTTTGGCAATAGAAACATCGGATTTCAGAATACGGCCATCAGGAGCATTCTTCCAAGTGGTGAGTCCCATATGATCCTTGGTGTGATCTGCAT
>CABQGZ010000589.1 GCA_902463835.1 uncultured Lachnospiraceae bacterium | reverse complement strand
GCCAGGGCTGTTCGGTCAACAAATCCCAATGGCGTGCCGACTCTCACTGCTGAGTTTTTTTCCACCTGGGAGGATTTGAATTATGAGGTGAACCCGGAGACTGGAATGCCGGACTTTGCACGTATTGTGCCCATGTACCGTTATGTGGAGGGTAAAAAATCAGAGAATAACAGATTTCTGAAGCCTATATTTCTGGAAATTGAGAATGACAATGTGCGAAATGCAGCGCTGTTTGGCAGGGACGGATACATCAATGCAGATCGGGAAGGTGCAGAACTTGGAAATGCCGGGAACGGATATGCCAAGTCCGATGGCTGGGATCTTACTGATCTGAGCGGCGGTGCAGACGGAATCAGGACGGTGCGTTCCACAGTGGAAAACGGACAGGCCATCTTTTTTAAGGATATCTATTCTTCTCGCTACTCCTATTCGGTGGACATGAAGCTGATGGGAGGAATCAATGACTTAGCGCCCACGGCCGGGGTGTGCGACATGAAAGATGCGGTTCAGTTCAACTGTATGCGCATTGCCGGAAACAGCTATATCTATGACAGAAAGATAATCTATTATCTGCTGGATCTCTATGAATCGCCCTGGCATGACGTTAAGTATGGGGAGCGCCTGGCAAAGCATGGAAGCGATACTATCAATATTCGTGTCATTAAGGACGATACACGCTATTACTATATCATAAACGGCGTGTTTGAATTCAGCAAGAATATTGACTGGCTGGGCGGAAAGACGTGTCCCGGATTGTATTCCTTAGGGGCAGCAGTGGAATTTTCCAACTGGGAGGTCACCGATTATGAAGGAAGCGACAAGGATGATGCTTTCGCAGAACTGATAGGCAGCTATCAATGGACTGAGAAGGTGGAGGATGTGAGTCCATATACGGGCGGCGAACGGAGAGCGCCAAAGCCAACGGATGGGGCTCACAGGGACTGGCTGTTTGCCGGATGGTATGAGGACTCCGCCTGCACAGTTGTGTCGAGAGCAGTAATGGGAGCTGCCTATGCCAGGTATGTGCCGGCGGAGCTGTTGAGTGTGAGATGCCAGATTCTGGCAGGAACCAGTAAGGAAAAGCCTTCGGACATGCTTCGGATTATATCCACCATAGACAGCCTGGACTATAACCAGGTGGGATTCGACATTACGGTCAACGGAGTTACGAAAAGCTATGGCAGCGCGAAGGTGTACGAACGTATTACGGCCAGAGACGGAGGTGTTGCATGCGGATACCAGCCGTCGGATTTCCATAAAAGCGCGAAGTATTTTATCACAGGTACGCTGATCAATATCCCGGCGGCAGCAAGCAGCGCGGGCATTCGGATCACCCCCTGGTGGGTTACCCGGGATGGGACAAGGGTGTGCGGTGTGAGCAGATATGCCAGAGTGGCAGATAGTTATGAGGGCATTGTCAACGTACCGGTCAGACTTTATTCAGACCGGCAGGTGGTGGCAGGTTACCTGGAGGCCGTCTACAACAGTGCAAATTACGAGTTCGTGGGCTATGATGCCGGAACTGTATTTGACGAGATGCAGATCGAGAGGGTGGGAGATGCGATCCGCTGCATCGGCAATGTGAAAAATATGGCGAAGGATGTGGCAGCAGAGGGCATGTATGTGAATCTTCGGTTTCGATGGATTGGCAGTGGAAAGCCTCAGGGAAAATCAGTGTTTGCGATAACTGGGGAAGACTTCTGCAACCGGATGGAGGAGGATATCTGGAACTTTGATGTTTCGGATGTGGTGCATACGTATCTGGCTGCGCCCAGGTAAAATGGCACTTGCCAGGAGAAGGAGCAGTTGAAACCAGGTGAATGGATTGGACGAGAGGAGGTGAAAAAGTATGCGCGAATTAAAAAGATACGAAGAACCTAGCATAAAAGTGATTCTGATAGAGGAGCGGGACATCGATACGATCACTGCCAGCCCGGGTGGCGGACCCCAATGGGACTTTGGTGAAGATTTTGCTGGTTGGGGATCGATTGACTAAGGTATTTGTTTGGCAATGATAGTCGCAGGATAAAAAAGAGGAGAGAAGCTCATGAAGAAGAACATAGGAAACAATCTCATGAAGAAGGCAGCAGCAGGTCTGCTTTCTCTGACACTGGCATTCTCGGGGGCAGTTTTTTTGCCGGATGCTGTCAGCAGGGTGCAGGCTGCAGAAACGGGAACAGAGACGTATTATCACACGGAAAAATTTTCTGATATCGGCGCGTACACTGGCGGTGCGAGAACAGCTCCAAAACCAACAGATACAGCCTACGAGGACTGGCTTTTTGCAGGATGGTTTGAGGATGAAGCATGCAAGACTGTCAGTGAGGCAGCGGGAGGAGAGGCGTACGCCAAATTTGTGCCGGCAGAGGTGTTGAGCGTAAAGTGCCAGATAGCGGCGAATACTACAAAAGAATCCCCATCGGACAAGCTTCGGGTTATTTCCAGTGTAGACAGTCTGGATTACAGCGAAGTGGGATTCGATATCACGGTGAATGACGTTACGCGAAATTACAAAAGTACGAAAGTGTACACAAAAATTGTGGCAGAGGAAGATGGTGTTGCGGTCGGATATGAGCCGAAGGATTTCCATGAAAATGCAGAATACTTTATTACAGGTACGCTGGTGAACATTCCGAATAATGAAATCTCAACACCGATTCAGGTTACACCCTGGTGGAGGACTCTGGATGGAACAAAGGTGTGCGGAGTAGGCATATATAGCCGGGTAGCGGATTCTTATGACGAGATTTATAATATTCCGGTGCGCTTGTATTCAGAGGAAGATGTTGCGGCAGGATATCTGGAAGTGGCTTATGATAAAAGCATATTCCAGTATGTAGGTATGGATGAGGGAAGTGTATTTGAAGAGATAGAAGTTGCAGCTTCAGACGGCGTTGTCCGCTGTGTGGGACACCAGAGAACGATCACTGATAAGACCGGAAATGTAAAAGCGGACGGCATGTATGTAAATCTGCGGTTTCAGCTGATCCCAGGGAAAACTCTTCCTGCAGGAGAAACGGTATTCCAGATTCCAGAGACAGGGAGAGACTTCTGTGATAATCAGGAGGCGGAGAAGGATGTGTATGTACCGGATGGCGTGTACCGGAACATCTCAAAATAATCAATCATTGGTTGTGCTGCCAAAAGAGGCAGCGGAATGGAGGTCATTATGAAACAATGGAAGAAGCTGCTGTCATTTGCGCTTGTATTTGCTATGATAGCGGGGGTTGCGGTAAATAATCTGCATTATCTGAAAGCAGAGGCGGCAG
>CABQGZ010000588.1 GCA_902463835.1 uncultured Lachnospiraceae bacterium | reverse complement strand
CCGCCAAATCCGGCGGAGCTTCTGGACGGAAAACGCTTCAATGAGATGATCGCCACCATGAAAGAAGTGTATGACTACATCATCATTGATACGCCGCCTTTAGGGAATGTGATCGACTGCGCCATCATGGCCAGGGTCTGCGATGGAGTCGTCATGGTCATTGCTGCGGATGAAGTCAGCTACAAATTAGCCCAGAAGGTGAAGGAACAGCTGGAACGATCCGGAAGCAAGGTGCTTGGAGCCATTTTAAATAAGGTAAAGGTGAGCAAACGAGGCTACTATCAGAAGTATTATGGCAAGAACTATTATGAGCAATATTATGGCCAGTAAGCAAACGGTCAACGGAATAGTTCAAAACCCGCAGAAAGACAAGCTGTCATGCATTACCAAGGATAAAGGGAAAAGATAAGATACAACAGAAAAAGGAAATTTCAGGAATTATGAAGAAACACGTAGTAACAATGGTTCTTCTGGTCGTCTGTGCCGCCATGATGGCTGTGGTTATCATGATCAACCTGATGACAGACCGGGAACCACCGACTATTTCCTATAATAAGGAAGAACTGGTCTATGACGAAAGGGAAGAGCGCACGGTGCTGCTCGGCGGAGTCACTGCCAGAGATGGTCGTGATGGAGACGTCAGCGGTTCATTGATTGTTAAAAATCTCTACCGGATCTCAGATGAACAGGGAATCGTGATCTATGCGGCAAAGGACTCCAGCAACAACGTAGCCACAGCCAGCCGGCGGTTCACTTATCGAAATACCGGAGAGATACAACCGGGCGGAAACGATCCGGAATATAACAACAGGCCGGACGATGAAAACATTGATGAACCAAACGGGAATGATCAGCCGTCTGATCCGGATCAGACGACAGACCCCAACACTGGAACTCAGAATGAGAATCCAGGCGGAGACACCTTAACTGCACAGCAATACGAGCAGATCAAGGAGACACAGTTGGCTCAGGGGAAACCCTTCATCCGACTGAAGCAGCATGAAGCAGCCCTGGAGCAGGGAAAGAACTTTGTAGTCCAGCGGTACATCGAAGAACTTGTGGATGACAAGGACGATATGGATACCCTGGCCAGACATCTTCGCCTTGGCGGTGATGAGCTGGATACCAGTCAGGCAGGGACGTATCACATCACCGTCTACGTGACAGATGAGGACGGAAACCGATCAAATGTGGAAGAAATGCAGATAAAAGTAGAGTAAAAAAGACTTGAGATAAGGGAAACTGGCAGGAACTCGGGAGGATCCTGCCGGAGAGTAATTAAGAGGGAATGATTTATGAGTGAAAAGAAAAAAAGAGCGAAAAGTCTGCGGTACGGATTACTGATGCCAGCTTTGCTCATTGTGTTTGACATACTGGCCAGCAACCTGGCCTATGGGATCGCGCTGTGGCTTCGGTTTGATCTTCAGTATACCCAGATACCGACGGAATACTTCCGCACATGGCTTGCCATGATCCCAATCCAGGCGGTACTGATCTTCGCGCTGTTCATGGTAGCCCATCTCTACCGGAGCATGTGGCGCTATGCCAGCGTGGAGGAGCTGCTGCACATCGTGGTGGCAACGGCATTAGCCGCAATATTACATATCGTGATCACGCGGATCTTTTTTGAAAAAATGCCCGTGGCTTACTACCTGATCGGCTGGGCGCTGGAGCTTTTGGCGGTCACCGGGGTGCGGTACTCCTACCGGCTCTGGCGGATACTTGGAAGCATCCGACAGCGGCAGGACGGCCCCAGGGAAAATGTGATGATCATCGTATCTGTCAATGTGTGCTGTGTCATCGATGACGATAAGACCAAAAAGGGAAAATATTTAAACGGCGTATCCATCGTGGGAGATCGGGATACCATTCTGGAAAATGCGGAGAAATACCACATCCAGAAGATCATCCTGGCAATCCCTACCATCAGTGCCAGAGAGCGCAGAGACATCCTGAACATCTGCAAGGAGAGCGGCTGTAAGCTTCAGTCTCTGCCAGGCGTATACCAACTGGTGAATGATGAGGTCACCGTGAGCAAGCTTCGGGACGTATCTGTGGAGGAGCTTCTTGGCCGGGAACAGATCAAGGTAAATCTGGAAGAGATTCTGGATTATGTGAAGGACAAGGTCATCCTGGTGACCGGAGGCGGCGGTTCCATCGGAAGCGAGCTGTGCCGCCAGATCGCAGGGCACCAGCCGAAACAGCTGATCATCTTTGAAATCTATGAAAACAATGCTTACGAGATACAACAGGAATTAAAACGTAGATATCCCAAGCTGGATCTGCAGGTGATGATTGGCTCTGTACGGGATACCAGAAGGGTAGAGCAGATCTTTGACACCTATCGGCCAGATATCGTGTACCATGCGGCAGCACATAAGCATGTGCCGCTGATGGAATACAGTCCCAACGAAGCCATCAAGAACAACGTACTTGGAACATATAAGGTGGCCATGGCAGCGCATCGTCATAAGACCAAGCGGTTTGTACTGATCTCCACGGATAAGGCCGTGAACCCCACCAACATCATGGGAGCATCCAAGCGGCTGTGTGAAATGGTGATTCAGTCCATCAACAAAGATTCGGAGACGGAGTATGTGGCAGTGCGTTTTGGGAATGTGCTGGGGAGCAATGGCAGTGTTATCCCGCTCTTCAAGAAACAGATCGCGGAGGGCGGTCCGGTAACTGTCACACACCCGGATATTATCCGATATTTTATGACCATACCAGAAGCGGTATCACTGGTACTGCAGGCTGGCGTCTATGCTCGAGGAGGAGAGATCTTCGTGCTGGATATGGGCGAGCCTATGAAGATCGACGATCTTGCAAGAAACCTGATCCGCCTGTCCGGCTTTGTGCCGGAGCAGGATATTCCCATCGTCTATACCGGACTCCGGGAAGGCGAGAAGATGTATGAGGAATGCCTAAGAGCAGAAGAAGGGCTGATGAAGACGAAGAATCAGCTGATCTTTATCGGAAAACCCATCAACTTTGATATGGAGGGGCTGCTGGCTCAGATCCCGAAATTGCAGCAGGCCTGCTATAACAATTCCGAAAATATTCGGGAGATTGTAAAGGAACTTGTTCCTTCTTATGTAGAAACAGAAGAAACGAAAGCGATTATCAATATGCCATCCAGTGCACACCTTGTGCTGGAAGAGGAAGATGAAGAAGTGGAAGAGATGGCGGAAGCTGTCTCAAGCTGACAAACGTTCATACGGTAGAAATCGTCGCATTGCCGCGTTTTTATCGGTGGACTGACATGACTGTTT
>CABQGZ010000587.1 GCA_902463835.1 uncultured Lachnospiraceae bacterium | reverse complement strand
CAACGAGGCCGGAATGGTGGAGCAGATGCTGGAGCTGCTGGTACAGTATGGGGCAGCTGCCGAGGCGACGCCGGAGGCTTACATAGAGTATCTGATGAATCAGGAGGGATACAAGGTTTATAAGCCGGGAACGGATGATCCGGGCAAGGAAGATCCGGACGATCCAGGCAAGGAAGATCCGGACGATCCGGGCAAGGAAGACCCGGATGACACCGGACTTAAGGGGACGGACAAGGAGGGAAGCTTTGACATTCCCATGAGTGAGCGTTATACTTTTACTGACCCGGAGGAGCTTGACTTCGACAGGCGTTATGCGCTGTACGGAGACGGAACCTGCGGATATGCCGCCCAGGCGGGAGCGGACGGCTTCTACGAGATTCTCTACTGCAAGGATGGAAAAGCAGCAGCGGAATATCGGTGCTATGTGATGGGAAGTCCGGAAGCGGCAGCGGAAAAGGCAGCGGCGCTTGCAGGAGCAGGGTGTCAGGCACAGAGCAAAGGCAATGTGGTAGTTGATTTTTACACCGGTGACTATGTGCAGGGAACCATTGATCTGTACGTGCAGTATGGAATGCTGAAGGAGGCTGATCCGAAGGCGTATCTGGAGCTGATGTTCGTGCAGTATGGTATGAAAGAATGTGCGAAAGATCCGGAGGGCGGCGAGGATCCGTTACCGGATAAAACACTTACGAAGACACCGGCAAATATGTTAGAACAGATGATGAGTATGCTGGGAGGCCCGGAAGCCTATCTGTCATTTATGAAGAACACCAGTGGGATGGTTGATTACTGTGATGAAAGGAAAAAACGCTATGAAGAATAAATTAATTATAACCGCATTATGTATGATGCTTATGGCTGCCTTGGCGGGCTGCGGCGGTCAGAAGGATTCCGATCAGGGCAACAGCAAGGATAATACGAAGATAGAGAATAACCAGGATCAGCAGAAACCGGAAAATGATGACAAGGGCACGAGTAAGCCGGACGAGGACTTTTCCATTGCCATGACAGACAGCTATACCTTCACGGATCCGGAAGACATGGACTTTGACCAGCGCCATGTGCTGGTGGGAGATCCCAGTGCAAAGCTGCTGTCGGACATGACGAATTTTGGCTTTGAAGTAACCGCCATGTATGATATCGTGTATGTAAAAGATGGAAAACCGGCGGGAGAGTATCAGTATTTTGTCGCGAAAGACGAAGAAAATGCCGTATCCTTAAAAGAGTTTTATGAATCCCAGGGACAGAAGATCACCCAGGAGGGCAATATTATCTATGCGGTGGTAGATGGCGATGTACTTGACGCCAACATCATCATGCTGTCTTCCATGAACGCTATCTCCGGGGAGACGCCGGAGGCTTATCTGGAATATATGAAGAGCTTCAATGGATTGACGGATTACAAATAGTGTGCGCGATAGGAGAGATTTCTATGAGTAAAGCGGCAAAAAAAGCAAAAAGAGAGTCCGGGGGCGGCAGCTGGCGGGGGTTTTTCCGACTTCTGCCAAAGCTTCATCTCCCATGGTTCTGGATAGCGCTGGCCTTCGCCTGCAACATGCTGTACAACCAGGTCATGCTGAAGCTTCCGGGCACCACGGCAGGACTGCTCAGCGGAAGCCTGGACAACAAGGTACTGATGGATGCTGTCTGGTTTTACGTACTGTTCACCATCGTACTGTGCGCCGATATCGCCCTGCGCTCCCCGGCCCAGCATATTGCGGCCAGGAACGCCCGCAGGGCAGTGTGGAAAAAGATGCTCCACATCCGCATGGACTATTACGATGAGCACAATCCCTCTGACCTGATGAGCACCATTACAAATGACACCACAACGGGAATGCAGCTGCTTGTGGGCTTCCTCGTTGGATTTATTCCAGGTTTGTATTACGTGATACAGGCGCTGCGTGAGATATCCTCATATAATATCTGGCTGATGGTGTCCGTGTTCCTGCTTTTGCCCATCAAGATTTTATATATGATCTTCGTGGGGCGCTGGCAGTACAAGACCCAGGCGGGGGTGTATCGTCAGATTGGAGGCCTGACAGCCTATCTTGCCGAGCGTGTCCGCAATCTTACGCTGATCAAGACGTATACCAACGAAAAGCAGGAGTTGGAAAACGGGGAAAAGGCAGCCCGTAAGCTGTTTGTTGCAAATATGCAGGTCAAGAAGCTGGAATGCGGGGTAACTGCGCTGACCACGCTGATCGGGCTGGCTCAGGTCATGATCGTCATGGTGTTCGGCATTGTGATGCTGAAAAAAGGAGCCATTACGATTCAGCAGTGGGTGGCGTTCTACATGTTTTCCGGAACACTGTCCAACAGTTTTTCTACACTGATCGGCTATTGGACAGACTTAAAGACGATCCAGGGTACGCTAGCACGGACCTCGGAGCTGGTGATGGCGCCGGTGGAAGATGAGACTAAGGGGCGAGCCAAAGCGGAAAAGCAGGTTACGGTGTCTGAGGAAGACGCGCCAGAGGTACAGACAAAAGCGCCACAGCGCGGGGACATTGTCTTCGACCATGTCTCCTTCTCCTATGGAGCGAAACAGGCCTTGAAGGATGTCTCATTTACGGTTCCGGCGGGAACCTCCACAGCCATCGTGGGTCTCTGCGGCAGCGGAAAAACTACCTCCATAAGCCTTCTGGAGCATTTTTATGAGCCGACGGAGGGAGAGGTGCGTCTGGACGGCGTGCCGGTGCAGCAGCTGTCCTTGGAGGAGCTGCGGGGGCAGCTTGGCTATGTACAGCAGGGAGCCGATATCTTCAGCGGAACGGCCAGGGAGGCTCTCACCTACGGTTTGCACCGGCAGGTATCTGACCAGGAGATCATGGAAGCGGCAAGGCGGTCCGGTTTCGCGGATCTGATCAAGACCTGGGACAAGGGGCTTGACACGCCCATCGCGGCGGGGGGAACCTCCCTTTCCGGCGGGCAGCGCCAGCGGCTGGTGCTCACCCGGGAATTTATGCGCAAGGCGGAGGTACTGCTTCTGGACGAACCCACCTCCGCTTTGGACGCAGCGGCGTCTAAGCTGGTGCAGGAGGCAATCTTCTCCATGTTTCCGGATCGCACGAAGATTATCATCACCCACGACCTGTCACTGATCGAACAGGTGGATCAGATCGTGGTGCTCAACGAAGGCGCGCTGGCCGGGTGCGGAACATATGAGCAGCTGAAGGAGCGCTGTTCCGTCTTCCGGGAGCTGGCCGCGGCAGGACAAGTGAAGGGGAAGGCGGTGCAGGCATGAAAATGATTCGTGATTATACAAAGATA
>CABQGZ010000586.1 GCA_902463835.1 uncultured Lachnospiraceae bacterium | reverse complement strand
ACGCCGAAACAAATAAACATGTCGTCTACGATATTTGTGTGGCCGTTAAAATACTTGCTTTCCGATCCCACGCACATAGAGTGAATTCCCAGGCATACCTCCCGCAGCATATTTTCCGTGTAAAGGTGTTTTTGCCGAAGGTCGTATTCCCGAAACTCCTTTTCGCACAGGGCGTACAGGTCTGCCATCACTGGGTAATCCGTTGGCTTCAACTCAGAAAAATCTGTTTTATCACTGATATCGTGGAGGGCATACAGTTTTTCGAGGAGAATTTCCAACGTATCGATTTGCGCATCCGTAAAGTCCTTATAAGAACGGAAGAAGTCTTTCAGAAAAGCGATGTGCTGAGACAGCCGGGTCGCACGTCGGAATGCTTCCGGGGCGGAATCATCTTCCGCTTCAGCGTCATCTTCTTCACTCCACATCTTAGGCTCCAGCGGATTAATGATATATCTGCCCGACATGCAGTCTACATAGCTGCCGCCAAATGCATTGCACAGGTCTTCATATTCCTTTTCGACATCCAGGCATATGATCCGTTTTCCAGATTCCCGCAGATTGGTCATGAGCAGTTTCATCAGATAGGATTTTCCCTGTCCGGAGTTTCCCAAGATCAATGCGTTTCCGTTCGTCTTGTCATCACTGCGGCGGTCCAAGTCCACCAGAATATTGGTTCCGTATTTATCTCTGCCGATATAAAATCCCTTTGGATCTGTCTTACCGGAAAAGTTGAAAGGAAAGAGATTCGCTACAGAGCTGGCTGGCAGCACTCGCTCATATTGCACCCCGAAACGATTACTTCCAAAGGGGGAGGCTGCCAGAAATCCCTCTTTCTGCCGCAGGGTCAGTCTGTCTACCGTGATCTTTGCGCGTGTCAGCTCCATTGCGATATCTGACTGCAATTCCCGCAAGGATTCCGCACTCTTGGCCTTTAATTCAATAAACACCGCGCAGTGGAGCAGCGGCTCCCGGTTCTTCCGCAAATTCGCAAGCAGTGTAACCACGTCCTGAAGGTTGCCCTCTGCCTGGATGGCTTCATTGATGTCGTGATCTCCTGCCATGAGCCGATTCTTGCGATTGGCATTGTTCACAATTTGCCGCTGCTCCATGGGTTCTACAAGGCGATGGTAAATACGCAGCGTCACTCCATTCCGTTCGGCAAGCTGAGAAAGGATCGCCTGCTCCTCGGTAGAAGGAGGGTACTCCTTAACTGCCCAGGTACTCCGGTAAGAATCTCCAATCAGATAGCTATCCGCAAAGAACTTCACAACACCCGGAGCGACACAGTCAAAGAAATCTTTTGTGCGGATTTCTTCCGTATCAACCGCGGCCTGTTTTTTTACCCGCTCCTTGCGATATTTTCCTTTTTTCTTTTCCTTCTTGGCAAGGTATTTCACGTTTTCACCTCCTCAAAAAACTGTGCGCCATCCACATCTGGCATTTGGTTTCCATCCATAGATGCCTCAAAATAAATCGCCACCAGCCGCTTGATTTCACCTTTATCCATCCGCTGCACCTCAAAGCCCTGTTCCACAACAGCTTTCAATACCCGATTCATCGCAACAAATACCTGCTCGGCTTTCATGTTCTTACACCGCTTGATCAGTATAAACTGTCGGGCCGTAGACATTTCAGCCTGCATACTTGTCAGCATATCTCGGTCTTTCAAAATCAGCTTTCGCACATTGGGATTGCTCTCTTTCTTGGCGATAGACTGCAGGTATGCTTTATTTTCATCAAAGCATTCACAGCTGTCCGTGCATACAAACTCCAAGTCGGGAATGGCAGATAAGAGCATTTGCAGGTGACGGATTTTAATGTCAATATTGGCTGTAGACAAAACGGATATGTTGGTCGGAGCTACTCGATAAAATAGGAGTTCTCCTTGATCCGTCAACAACCCGTATTTTGTAAACGCCTGCACACCAAGCATTTCCTGCACAGATATCCCTTTTTTCTTTTTCACCGCATCACCTCCATTCATAACTTTGTTGTGTTGTTATAAAATACCGTACCGCGTATCCGAGGTAGTCCAGGACTGTGGTATCATCTGCCCGAATTGTCAATACGCCATAGGCCATGCTGATTGCTCCCGGCAGTAACATTTTAGAGTGAACGGCCAGCACCACGGATATCAAGACGGCAACACTCAGAATCACAAAATCCCGCAGGCCCCACAGCCAAAGATTCGCCTTTGCCTTTAGGTTCTGCGGGTAGATATACTGGGTCACTAACATTCCTCCTCCCAAAAATTGTACGATTCCATTTTAGGGCCATCCCCATATGATCCCCGTCATTTTGCTTTTGTGAGCGCTTTTGTCAAGTTGACAGCTGTGCTGGTAGTATGGAATACGGACATCATGTTCACTCTTACAGAACTGTCCAGTCCGAATTGCTGTGCGATCCGCGGCACTTCATTGGCCGCCAACATAATTCCCATTCCGAGCAGCATGTCTGTCTGGAAAGACATCATTCCCAAAAACAGCAATGTTGTCTGCAAAAATGCTGTTAGGCAAATCGCCGCAACCTGCTTGCACCACTGGTTAAACCCATCATCGAATCCACGTGGGAGCGAAAACATATAGAGTTCTCCGACTGCCATCTGGATCAGCAGGATACCGCCTCGCTTGATATTGGCGAAGAACACTTTGATCGTGCAGTACGCAAACGCAATCAGGAAGCAGAGCAATTTCAGCCCTGCAGTAGCAGTATCCGGCAATAGGAACGCGGTCCGTAAAACAAACGCCACAAACTCGCCAAAGGATGCCGCCTGTGATCCGGCAAATATTCTGGTCAGGTCGCCAGCAAATGTATTTTGCAAAGTAACACAGAATTTGTAGAGTTCAATCGGAACGACGCTTACCAAAGCGCAGGCAAAGAAGCCTTTCAAAATGTTCAGTGCTGCCGTTTTCACATTTACACGGCCACTTTGGGATTCTATTGCGATATCAAATACCGCAACGACGACCCCTGCGGCAAACAGTGCCCAGCCAAATAGCCGGAATAGGTCAACGACAGCCGTCACCCAGCTCAGAGTAAAGATTCCCGCCCCCATATTGTTGATTTCTGTGAACAGATCCGCTATTGCGTCATAAATGGACGTGTACAGCCATTGTACCAGCGCCGTCCAGATAGAGTCCACAATACCGCTTGTCGCATTTTCAAAGGCAATTCCGATTGCGTCGCCCAATCCAGACAGAATGCCACCCAGCCAATCAAACAATAATCATCACCTCCCAATCAGAAATTTCTCGTTCTGATGTGTTTGATCGTATTGCGT
>CABQGZ010000585.1 GCA_902463835.1 uncultured Lachnospiraceae bacterium | reverse complement strand
CCACCAACGACACATTGCTGATCCTTGCAAATGGTATGGCGGGAAATAAAGAGATCACCGAGAGGGGAGCGGCTTATGACGCTTTCCGGGAAGCACTGCATCTGGTAAATGAGACCTTGGCCAAGAAGATGGCAGGAGACGGCGAGGGCGCTACGGCGCTTTTTGAGACAAGAGTTATCCATGCGGACACCAAGGAGCATGCGAAGATCCTGGCAAAATCCGTGATCTGCTCCTCCCTGACAAAAGCGGCCATCTACGGTCATGACGCCAACTGGGGACGTATCTTATGTGCCCTGGGTTATTCCGGCGTACAGTTTGACCCGGAGAAAATCGAGCTCTTCTTCGAGAGTAAGTCCGGACAGATCCAGATCTACAAGGACGGCGTGGCGACGGACTACAGTGAGGAGGAAGCCACAAAGATCCTGTCAGACCCGGAAGTAACGGTGCTGGTGGATATGAAGAGCGGGGAATCGGAGGCCGCAGCCTGGGGCTGTGACCTGACCTATGACTACGTGAAGATAAATGCGGATTATCGTTCCTAAGGAGGATTTTCGATATGGAAGAAAAGATTATCAATGAGGTTATGCAGAAGGCGGAGGTCCTGATCGAGGCACTTCCCTATATTCAGCGGTTTAACCGCAAGATCATTGTGGTAAAATACGGCGGAAGCGCCATGGTGGACGAGGAGCTGAAGAAAAGCGTGATCCAGGATGTGACGCTGTTAAAGCTGGTAGGCTTCAAACCGATTATCGTTCACGGCGGCGGCAAGGAGATCAGCCGCTGGGTGGCAAAATCCGGCAAGGAACCGGAATTTGTGAACGGTCTTCGGAAGACGGATGCGGACACCATGGAGATCGCGGAGATGGTGTTAGGACGCGTCAACAAGTCCCTGGTACAGATGGTGGAGGAGCTTGGGGTGCTGGCCGTTGGAATCAGCGGTAAGGACGGCGGGATGCTTAAGGTAGAGAAAAAGTATTCCAATGGACAGGACATTGGCTATGTGGGTGAGATCAAGGAGGTAAATCCTAAGATCCTCTACGATTTATTGGAAAAGGATTTCCTTCCCATTGTGTGCCCGGTGGGGCTGGACGCTCATTTCGACACTTACAATATCAACGCGGACGACGCTGCATGCGCCATTGCCCGGGCAGTACAGGCGGAGAAGCTGGCATTTCTGACAGACATCGAAGGAGTGTATGCCGATCCGAAGGATCCCTCCAGCTTGATCTCCGAACTGACGGTCTCGGATGCCAGAACTCTTCTGGCAGGCGGTAATGTGGGCGGAGGCATGCTGCCCAAGCTGAACAACTGCATTGATGCCATCGAGAACGGTGTTTCCAGAGTACATATTCTGGACGGGCGGATTGCTCACTGCCTGCTCCTTGAGATATTCACCAACAAGGGAATTGGAACAGCGATTCTGGGAGACAGAGAAGAGCGCTATTATGTATCGAAATGAAAATACAGCTTGCTCTGACGGAAAAAATCCTGCCCACAGACGGAGAAGCAATATATCGGAAAGCTGAGGAGCAGGAATATGGAAAAGAGGGAATACATGGAAGAGAAGAAATATATGGAAAAGAGGGATTCTGTGAAAAAGAACGAGTACATCGAATCGGCGGAGCAGAACATTTTACACACCTACAACCGTTACCAGATTGTCCTGGAGAAGGGCGAGGGCGTCTACCTGTATGACACGGAAGGGAAAAAATATCTGGATTTTGCGGCAGGCATTGCGGTGCAGTCCTTAGGGTATGGCAACCGGGAGCTGAACGAAGCCATTAAAAATCAGGTGGACACACTGATGCACACCTCCAACCTTTTCTATAATATCCCCATCTCCAACGCTGCGGCACGGGCGGTGGAGGCCGCGGGGATGGAACGAGTATTTTTTACCAACAGCGGCACGGAGGCCATTGAGGGCGCCATCAAGGCGGCGAAAAAATATGCGTACGTCAGGGACGGTCATACGGATCACGAGATCATTGCCATGGAGCACTCCTTCCACGGCAGGAGTCTGGGGGCTCTCTCCGTCACAGGGAACGCTCACTATCAGGAGCCCTTTGAACCCTTGCTCCCCGGCATCCGGTTTGCCAGGTTCAATGAGCTGGACTCGGTGGAAGCCCTGATCAATGAAAAAACCTGTGCCATCATTATGGAGACAGTACAGGGCGAGGGCGGCATCTATCCGGCCAAACCGGAATTCATACAGGGGGTAAAGGCCCTCTGTGAGAAGCATGACATTCTCCTGATCCTGGATGAGATTCAGTGCGGTATGGGGCGGACCGGCGAGATGTTCGCCTGGCAGCATTACGGGGTAAAGCCGGATATTATGACATGCGCCAAGGCCATCGGCTGCGGTGTTCCGGTGGGAGCCTTCTTCCTGACAGAGCGCGTGGCAGAAAAATCTTTGGCGCCGGGGGATCACGGTACCACCTACGGCGGGAATCCCCTGGTGGGCGCGGCGGTAGACAAGGTATTTGAGATCTTTGCCCGGGATCATATTCCCGCCCATGCAAAGGAGATCGGAAGCTATCTGGAAGAACGCCTGGAGGAGCTTGTGGCAAAGTATGATTGCATCACTGCCCGCAGGGGCCTTGGCCTGATGCAGGGCCTTGTCCTGACCATACCGGTAGGGGAAGTGGTAAAAAAAGCCCAGGAGCAGGGGCTGATCGTCATCACGGCCGGAAGCGACGTGCTTCGCCTTGTTCCGCCTCTTATCATAGAGCGAGAGCATGTGGACGAGATGATCGAGAAGTTGGAAAAGGCGTTGGAAAGCTTTTCGGCGATTGCATGAGGGGCACTATTTCCTTCATGAAGGAATAAAAATTCCAATTATGGAAATCCTTTCAGTAAGCACAACAGGAGGAGTGAACCATGATTGGATTTTTTATTGCGCTGCTTTCCGGTGCCCTGATGAGCGTGCAGGGCGTTTTTAATACACAGGTAACGAAAAATACCAGCATGTGGATATCTGCCAGCTGGGTACAGTTCTCGGCTCTGGTGATCTGTCTTGTGGCCTGGTTCTTCTGTGACCGCAAAAGCTTTGGAGCCATCCTCACCATGGAGCCGAAATACATGCTTTTCGGCGGCGTCATAGGGGCATTTATCACATATACGGTCATCAAGAGCATGCAGACCCTGGGTCCGGCAAAGGCCGTTATGCTGATCGTAGGAGCTCAATTGATTGTGGCTTATCTCATCGAGCTCTTCGGTATTTTTGGCGTGGAGAAAGTGGCATTTGAATGGAGAAAGCTTCTGGGTCTTGGAATCTGTATTGGCG
>CABQGZ010000584.1 GCA_902463835.1 uncultured Lachnospiraceae bacterium | reverse complement strand
ATGCGGAAGCGCTCCCTCCAATCCGAATGCTTCACAGATCAATCCAGATGATACAGATTTGTCTTCGTTACAGGATCTGGAGCTTTCCGAGCTGGCAGATATGGAAAAGGCCTTCGACACCCTGATGCTGTGCTCTCTCGAAAACAAAATTGCTTACGACAGCAAGGATCCGGCGTTCTTCTGGACGGCTCTTTACTATGGAATCATGAACCACCGGAATGCACTGACTCTTTCTGAAGACACCCAGGAGGGACTTCGTGTGCCCAGGATGGTGGTTCAGGAATTTGCCACTGGACTCTTCGCCGACTATTCCGATCTCCCCGACATTCCGACACAAAAAACGAACGTTCGCTATGACGCAGACTGGGACGCTTATATCTTTTCTTACAGCGATCGCGGCGCTACATACACCCGGCTGCTGAATGCCTTCCAGAGGGAGAATGGCTCTATCCGGGCAGCCGCTATCTTATATGATCAAAAGACAGATGCTCCCATTCAATGCTTCGTTTTTGACGTGACCGCCAATGCCTATGCCGATGGAATTGCAGCCCCCATGTTCCTGCACAGCGTCTCCTCCATGAAGACTTCCGATGCCGTGAATACCGGCAGGAACCTGCCCACCTCCATCGGTAACTACCAGTGCTTTACCGATTCCAACACCGTAGAATTCACCATAGACGGCAACCAGATGGCCTTTCAGGTGTACGACAGGGAGATCATATCCCTCATCCGGGAATTGAAGGAAAATCAACAGATTACCTTTGCCGTAGAGACGAATAAGAAAACAGAAAGCAGAACCATTGTCAGTATCATGGAAAAATGAGGCTTTGACATTATGAGAGCCGCCCCTTTGGGCGGCTCATATCGTTTACGCTATTTTACTTTTTATATGTATCATTTCCTGCTCAAGCTTGTCAACCTTGTCCTTCAATATACTCATCTGTACCTCACGGATGAGATCCTTATCCTGCACCTTCACTGCCTGGTTTAACTTGTCCACCAATGCCAGATGGTTCTCAGCTAAAATGCTGATGTTCCTATCTGTGACATTCTCAAGATGCAGGCTTATTCCTGCAGTCTTCATCTTCAGTTCCGCTACATCCGTCTTCAGTTCCGCTACACCCGTCTTCAGTTCCGCTACATCCTCCCTTATTGGCTGCAGCTTCTGATCCATCATCTCGGATATTGCTGATAGTAATTCCTTATCTGCCATTTTCTCACCCTCCCATAACCTTGTAATAGTAAAATACAGTCTAGCACATTTTTTCTGTCATTTCAATAGGCGGTATCAAAAAATTTCTCGTAGATTTCAAAGAAGCTGTCGGTTCTCACGTCATCGCTGACTTCCACCTTTACATCGTTCCACAGCTCTTCGTTCAGCTCGGATGGGAGCGTCTTCACAAAGCTGTCGTACACATCATCAAATGCTTCCTTCCTGCGCTGCTCTAATATCACCTTCTTATTGGCGTCTGTCAGCTCCTGGTTATAGTTGTTGATGCATTTGATAAAATAGTACCCCTTCTCTGTCTGAATGGCCTGGCTGACGCCCTTGGGATCCAAGGCAAAGGCAACCGCCTCCACCTCTTTTGGCATCTGGCCTCTGCCAAAGGTTACTGCCGATGATTCCGTCTCATTGTAGGTACCGGCAAGAGTCAGAAAATCTGTTCCAGCCGCAAGTCCCGCTGCAACCGCGTCCGCCTTCTCCTTTGTGGTGACATAGATCTGATAGGCTTCCATCACCCGGGCGTCATCATCACTGACCTCATCACTGATGCCTTCGGTCAGGTGAGCATAGAGCTTATTGGCCAAAGCATACTGCCGGTAAAGCTCCACGATGCAGGCTTCGTTCACGTCCATATATTTAATTTCTTCCTTGTTCAGGGAATCGTAATATGCCTCTGCCGCCTGCTTTACCTTGCCAAGTTCCTCATCCGTCAAGCTGATTTTCTGCTCTTCGGCAAGAAAATCCATACTGATAATACGGGCCAGCTGTGAGACTGTCAAATCCTTTATGTACTGCTCCAGATCCTGTTCGCCAAAATCCTGTTCCCACAGGTTCACCCCGTAGGCTGTTCCGTAGAGGTTCTGGTAATTGGTCAGGAATACCTTTGCCTCTGACAGGGAGCATACCTTGCCACCCACGCGGAACACCTCTTTGTCGGAAAAACCGGAGGTAAACACTACCTTCGTCTTTCCAACCTGGCATCCGCTGACACCGATGCTTCCCGCCAGGACCAGCGCCATGAGCAGTCCTTTTATTTCCAATATTTTACGCTTCCGTGTGATTCGCCTCATTTGCATGCTTGTCGTCAAGCCTCCACAACCAGATATCTTCCGTCAGGCAATGAAAATACTTCCGACTGCTCTTCCAGCTCTTCATCATCCATATAGGAAATGTCAACACCGACTTCCTCAAAGTAATCCCGAACCTCCTCAAGATTCTGACATACCACTGCCATACAATCCTCCAGGAAGCTTTCCGCCTCCTCCAGATTGGAGGCAACCTCCTCGTCAAAGAGCTGAGATTGCTTTTTCAAAAATGTCTTAACTATAATTTCATCGTATTCGTTCATGATGAATTCCTCCTAGTGCAAATATTCATATACATAAAGAATATAGCGTATAGACATGAAAATTGCAACTGTTAATTACAGTTTCATACCTGCTTTTTTCATCTCCTGATATATCTTTGCTATCGGTAACCCCACAACATTGTAATAATCGCCCTCAATGCCGCTGATATACCTCATACCGAAAGGATCCTGAATCCCGTATCCGCCAGCCTTTCCCTCCCAATCATAATGTAATTTATTATCGGTATCCCAACTCTGTCCATCCGTTGTATCCACAGATTTTTTCGTCTTTACATAGGCTTCTATCTCCTCCCGGCTCATGGGATACATAGTGACTTTTGTCTCCTCGAAAAAGCTGTATTCCCGTCCGCTGGCAATGTCGATAACAGCGACGCCGGTATATACAAAGTGGGGATTCCCGGAAAGCTTTGTCAGCATCTGTATCGCATCTGCTTCATCCTTTGGTTTTCCCAGAATCTGTCCGTCATAAGCCACCACAGTATCCGCGCCCAGAATCATCACATTCTCCCCCTGTGAAAAACCTGCGGCCACCTCTCTTGCCTTTTGCAGCGCAAGCTCCAGGACAACCTCGCTGGGGATTTCTTTTGTAATGATCTCCTCACCCTTTGCGGGAATAATGTCAAATGTTACTCCAACCTGCGCAAGAAGTTCCCTTCTTCTTGGTGAGGCAGAAGCCAGAACCAATCGTCTC
>CABQGZ010000583.1 GCA_902463835.1 uncultured Lachnospiraceae bacterium | reverse complement strand
CCGATGACCAACGAACAGATGGAACGGCGGTTGGCCAGAGCGCTGGACAAAACGACGCCGGACGACGTAAATGGCGTTCTCTCCCGCTGCGATGAGCGGAAAGGAACGGTGATCCCCATGACGACGAAGAAAACGACAAAAAGACGGTGGACGACACTGGCAGCAGCCTGCCTCGCACTGGCACTGCTGTGCGGTGGAGGTGTATTCTATCAGCAGGCACACGCGGTGGCATCCGTGGTGTCACTGGATGTAAATCCCAGTATTGAGCTGAAAGTGAACAAGAGCGAAAAGGTGCTGGTATGCACACCGCTCAACGAGGATGCAAAAGCTATCCTTGCAGATATGGGCGACGGTGCGGATCTCAAGGGTGCGAAGCTGGATCTAGCGGTGAACGCCATTGTGGGCAGTCTTGTGCGAAACGGCTATCTTAACAGCATTTCCTCCGCCATCATGATCTCGGTGGAGGACAAGGACACGGCGCGGGCTGAAAAGCTCCAGCGCCAGCTGACCAGCACCGTGGACGGCGTTTTGCAGACCAGCGAAGCAAGGGCGGCTGTTCTGACACAGACGCTCACACAGGACGCGGGGCTGGAACAGCAAGCGCGGGAAAATAGCATTTCCACCGGTAAGGCGGCGCTGGTGAACCGTGTGCTTGCCCTGAACTCCGCCCTGAAATTTGACGCGCTGGCGAAGCTCTCGGTGGAGGAGCTGAAGGATCTGGCCGAAGCGGGCGCGCCCGCCATGCCCATCGGCACGGACAAGGCCATGGACATCGCCGCGGCAGCGTTCGGCAAGGCATCCACCGCGAAGATGGCGTACAGCGAGGTCGATCCCGAGCTGGACGAAT
Organism: uncultured Lachnospiraceae bacterium; assembly: GCA_902463835.1. Taxonomy (GTDB): domain Bacteria; phylum Bacillota; class Clostridia; order Lachnospirales; family Lachnospiraceae; genus 14-2. Next base: position 2,444 of record CABQGZ010000583.1, on the reverse strand, counting down.
CTCCCGCGCACTACGAGGTGGAGATCAGGAGTCAGTCCGGTGAGGAGTTTGAGTACAAGATCGATGCCTACACCGGTGTGATCCTGGAGAGCAAGCGTGAAGCGGCTGACGGAACAGAGGCGCCTGTGGTGCAGCCCTCCAACCCTGCGGACTCCGGAGACATCGGTCACGCCAAGGCGAAGTCCATCGCCCTGAACCATGCGGGTGTCAGCGAAAGCAAGGCGTATGATATGGACATTGAACTGGATGACGAGGACGGCAGACTCGTTTACGAGGTCGAGTTCAAATCCGGCAATATGGAGTATGATTACAAGATTGACGCAAGCAGCGGTGCCGTTCTCAAGCATGAATCAGAGTTGGATGACTGAGGCACCACCCGAAGTACCGCGATTGAATGAACTCCTTTTTTTGAACATTGCTGTCGAAAAGCGGAGTTCTTCTTATCGACAAAGCTTACTATGGATTATTTACGGATATCTTATTTCGGGATTCGTTTAGGCAGCAGTATACCCGATTTCAAAGCTTTGATGGCTTCTGCTATTCCGGCGCTGTGATCACAAATTGGAATGCCAATATATATCGTATGATCGGACAGAAATGCTGCTTAGGCAAAGGAGTGCTTCCGGTTGGCGATGTTCAGCAACATCGAGGCATTCTCACTGTCCTCGCCCGCGCCGTCGATCTCCAGCTCCACGCCGAAGAAGCGTGGCCCGGTGCCGTAGAAGATGAGGCTGCCGCAGCGGGTACACCGAGTGTAATTGCGGTCGCAGCAGTCGGGGCAAATCGGGTCTCCGTGGTCGTTGGTCAGGCATTCACGATGCCAGAACCGGGTGCCGCAGCCGACGCAGATATCTGTCATGCTATCCAGACAGTCCGGGCACAGCAGACTGTCATGGAACTCGATCAGGTTGTCGGCGGTACAGCCGCAGCGTGAGCAGGTGCGAATGGGTGTGGTCATGGCGAAATTCCTCCAGAATATAAAGTAAGGCCCCCGGGAATTACCCGGAGGCCTTCATCAATATAGTATATATTTGGAGGATAGGGAAGAATCGGAAGGTTGATATGATACGCCTGCCCTTATGAACGAGTTATGCAAAGGGGACGTCTGCTTCTAATGCAGTTGCCCCAAAGTGCCAGATAAGTTAGGCAAGAGTGTCCTTTCGCGGTGCCATAGGGGCAGCGTGATGTTCTTGTTCCATATCAAGCGCAAGCAATGAGAGTTGAAGCATGAGGCGAACATTGGGATCCGCGAAAGAGACACCCAGCCGTTCCTGCAACTTCGCTACCCGGTACAGGACGCTGTTGCGATGCATATGCATGATTTGTGCCACAGCGGTAATATTTCGCTCATTCCAGAGCAGTGTGCGCAAAAACTGAATCTGATTGCTGTCGTGTGCAATGTCATATTGCTGCAACTCCTCTAGTTTTCGGTTGCGAACCACATCCGGGATAGAGGAAGTGCCGCTCAGTTCAAGAACGTGATACGCATAATATTCCGTATAGGGATACAGCCGCTTTTCCGGTGCCAAGCGCTGGCCCAGATGGACAGCGGCTACAGCTTGGGCATAGGCATGCTTCGTTCCACCTAACCCCTCATAATGTGTGCTGAGTCCACAATACGCACCGTTCTCCTTCAGTAGCTGTATAAGATGTGTCTGTGTTTCTTCACGTTCCCACCGGGACGCACTGCCCGGTTTGAATTGTTCCAGCGCTATGATCGAGTGGTCATGCAATATTACAGGTCCAAATCCCTCCGCTTGCAAACAATTGATCATAAACTGTGTGTAGGGATAAAGGTAGTGAGAAAATTTGATACAGGCCAGAACGTTTTCTCGGTTCTGTGGCCACTTCGATTGAAGTGCCATACAGGTGATTGCCTCTTCAGACGGCTCCTTGTCAATAATATCTGTAAGGACACAGGATCTCAGACTATCCGTGCAAACCAACGGTTTTGATTTTTGTAGCGTGATCAGCTTTTGAATATAGGCGCAAAGCACTTTCATCAAATACATGGCCTCTGGTGTAGGTTCCTGGGAAAACCCGTACAGGCAGACCGTGTGCACCTGAAGGACATTTTCGTCAAACACCTTTATGATCTTTGTGCAATTTACATAGTTTGGTGGATAGTGATAACCAATTTCGTGAAATTCCTCTGCCGCTTGTAGATAATGGTTTTCAATCAGACCCTGGACCATATTTCGCGGGAAAAAACCGTCTTGGAGCGTCTTTTCCACGTCCGGATGTGCGACATGGATGTGGCGGGTACAGGCCAGCACCTGCAACGTTTTACTCATAACGATAATAGGATCCCGAAACAACGGTTCACTCAGATCCATCAGGACCTGCAGATCGTTGCCAGCGGCCACAGCGCAGTCAAGTGCGTGGATCCAATCTGCCACCTTTCCCCAATAGCCCAGCAGTCGGTTAAAAACGTTGGCCATATC
>CABQGZ010000582.1 GCA_902463835.1 uncultured Lachnospiraceae bacterium | reverse complement strand
CAGCAGGACGCCACATCAATAAATTCTTTTTCAATTTCAAAGGATGACTTGTCGTTTATTAAACCTGTCGATAAGTCTGTTAGTACATGTTCATCTGTTGCCGGTGTTTTTGAGCCAAATGTTCAAGCCTATTGCGCCCCTCAGATTATTAGTCTCGGTAGCGGGAAAATGTACATGGTATTTGTAGATGATGCTCAAAATCGGACTGCTGAGAACCGGACGATACTTAAGTTTTCTGTATTTGATGGAACACAATGGAGCGCTCCTCAACCCGTATTAGATGATGCAACAGGGGATTTTAAACCTTTACTGTATCCTGACGGAAATGGTGGCGCACATATTGTGTGGTTGAACGCTACGAAGCTATTCGACACGGATGTTACTTTGGATACGATGGCTTCTAACACTGATATAGTGTATACACATTGGAATGGCAGTTCATTTGATAATACATATAAAGTTACCGACAATGATACATGTGAGTTGAATTGCAGATTGGCGGTATCCGGGGATAGACTAGCTATAGTTTGGCAGCAGAACTCAAATAACGATCCTATTGCCAGCGAAGGTTTAAACTCAATACGCAGAAGAGAATTTAGTAATGGTACCTGGGGCGAAGAAGAGATAGTGGCCTCTGACATCGGAGTTATTAACAGCATAGAAACCACATATGTAAACAATGAAAATGTAGTCGCATATGCAGCAAGTGACACTGATTCAACATTGCTCGATGATCTTGAAATATACTATTTTGGTTCAAGCGGAACTTCAAGATTGACTAATAACAATGTAGCAGACTATTGTCCGATATTTTTGGGTGATAAACTGTATTGGATCAACGAGGGGCAACTCTTGACCGTGGACTCAGCAACTACAAAAGTCGCAGTGTCTAATATGCCATCGAGCATGTCAAATATTAAGAGCGTAGAGGAGCCTGGTGGGCGAAAGGCGATTATTTGGACACAGACAGATAGTACCGATATGAAGTTCTATATTTCATACTATAATGAAATAACTGATAGTTTTACAGCTCCTATTGCAATCTCTAACGGTGATGATATTATCCGTAGTTGGGATGCTTGTCTGCTATCAAGCGGTGAAGTAGAGCTTGCCTATTGTTCTGGCCAAAAATCGAGTGATTCAAGTAGTATCTATGGGCAACTTGATCTCATTCAGGCATCTGGTCAGACATTTACAGACATAACGGTGAGTCCTGTGTCATTTTATACTGAAGATGTTTATCCGGGAGCTACAATTACACTGCTTACAGATGTATATAATGTTGGCTCAGAGAGAGTGGAGCAATTTGATGTTAGTATTATTGACAACAGTAATACAGTTGTTCAAACACTCACCGTTGATGCTGATTTAAATAGCGGGGGTCACACGCAGCTAAAAATTCCATTTGATCTGCCAAATACACTTGTACTGTCTGATTATACAATACAAGTAGTTCCTCATGAAAAAAATGATGTATCTTTGGAAGATAATGTGTCCGCCTTTACAGTTGGATTTGCAGATCTGGCAATTAAATCTATTGAGGAACAGAGAGCAGACGATGGTAGAAAGCTAAGTATCACAATCACAAATCAGGGATTTGAGACTATAGATACAGCGACATTGACACTATTTAAGGATAATACTAATGGCCCTGTTCTTTTAACCAAGGAAATCCAGTCCCTGGGTACTGGTGAAGATGTTGTGCTTACATATGACATACCTGATAACGAATTTGGCACATCATCCGATCCCATTGTGTATTGTGCTGAATTGACGTCGGATGCGGCAGATGCAGACTATATCAATAATAGCATGGAAACGCGTGTTTATCCCGATTATTCAATAGCATTAACGGCAAATACTGGTGGATCGGTTCAAGGCGCGGGACGTTATCCGCGAGGAACTACCACAACAATTCATGCTATCCCTGATGAGGGATATATCTTTGATGGTTGGTATGAAAATGGCAGAAAGCTAGATGCGGTTCCACAAGTGTTTGCTATTGAGGTGTTAGCAAATCGTAGTATTGAAGCTAGATTCAAGAAAAATGATTTGAGAATAGAGGATGTTGAAATCTTTGGTACACTTCAAACGGATAACCTGATTACCTTTACGCCTTCAGCCGTTGGCGGAGATCAGCCATATCAGTGGATTTTTTCTGTATATAAAGATAGCGAGTGCTGCTATACGGAAAATACAACCGTTCCGTTCTTTGAATGGACCGCAGATATTGCCGGAAACTACACAGTGGTTATCTGTGTTTCAGATGCTACTGGCTTTAAGGCCTCTCTTGTGCGTCAGTTTGTAGTTGCGCAATGAAGCATTACTATTATGAAGGGGGAGAGAATCTCCCCCTTCATAATAATGGGTCCTCTTATTGTTGGACATGAAGCAAAAATGATTACACATACACGACTTAATAACAGTTTCGGAATACGGCATGAGGAATAAATTGTAAATGATGAACGATCAGGTAATCTGCATTATATTTTCCGTCCTCCTTGTTCCTATAAATTTTCTCTGCGCTTTTTGGCTTTTTCGGGAAGCGTTGCAGCTGACGGGGATGACGTATCAGGAGTATTTCAAAAAGACCTCCTCCGACGGGGAGGTACTGCTCGGCAGCGAACAGCGCTGGGGGTATACGAATCGTTTCTTTGAAGCGTACAGCTCTGATCCAGAGAAATCCATGCACTTCATGAAGATCTATGCGGCGGCGTTGCTGCCCGGCTTGGCCGCGGTACTCCTTCTGTGCTATGCGGAGACGCATGCGGAGCGGCTGTCGGGCGTTCTGATTGGGGATTTTGCGCTGTTGGCCGTGAATGCCGCGCTCGCGCTAGTGGGCGTGTTCTACAGGAGAAGGCATCCGATGGATCCCGCAGTGGCGGAGCGGCTTCGCGAAAAGCGGCGGAAGGAACGGGCGTATAACAGAAAGCATTGGAAAAAAATCGCGGTGAAGGGCGTCGTATGCGCCGCCGTTCTGCTGCTGATTCTCTATATTTTTGTAGGCGGTACATTGAGATCGCTGCGGCAGCAGCCCGCGCAGACGGAGACGCCACGCAGCGCGATGCTGTCCGAACTTCTGCAGGAGCGGGGCTACGAAACAGAGAACATTTCGCTCACCTACCGGTGGGTGGTGGATGATCCCCTGCAGGCGGCGGGTGGAGGAGAAAAGGACGGCAACCGGTTTGAGCTTTACCGTTATGCAGACGAAGAAACGGCGCGCCGGGCGTATGGTCAGGTTGTGAACCTGATCGCCCCGGAGATGGAGAGCGCGGCGCGCGCAAGTCATCAGATAG
>CABQGZ010000581.1 GCA_902463835.1 uncultured Lachnospiraceae bacterium | reverse complement strand
CAAATTGCCGCCGTTTGGCTTTCCGCGCACAGAATCCAGACCTCCCTGGAAGAGACAAAGCTCTGGTGGGATCAGGTGAATCCAATCCGCACCCATACGGGTGATTCAGACTTTGACAATATTCTGCGCTGGATCGGAATTCAGCCAACGCTGCGTAGAATGTATGGCTGCTCGTTCCTGCCGCATCACGATTACGGAAAGGGCGGACGAGGCTGGCGTGACTTGTGGCAGGATTCTCTGGGACTGCTTTTGAGCGAGCCTGAGACAGTGGCGGATGACCTGGTCGCCTATTTTGGCGGAGTCCGTTTGGACGGGACGAATGCCACCATCATTGGAAATCGTCCGGGAGAATTCAAGGCGGATCGCAATGGAATTCAGCGAGTCTGGATGGATCACGGTTACTGGCCGGTACTGACTATCTGGCAATACATCCAACAAACAGGCGATATTGAGATTCTTCTGAGAGTGGCACCTTTTTTTCAGGATGGTCTCGGAATGCGGGGGACCCAGAGAGATGCCATGCAGGCAAAAAGAAGCTGCACAGGAACTGTTGCAGAGCATATGCTGTTGGAACAGCTGACCGCATTCTGCGAAGCGGGAGAACATGGTCTGCTTCGGCTTCGGGATGCGGATTGGAACGACGCTTTGGATATGGCACCTCAACGCGGGGAGAGCGGTGCGTTTACATCTGCTTATGCCGGAAGTATGGAGCTGTTGGCGAAAATGCTGGAAACTTTACGGCAGACCGGAAAATGCAGCAGTATTGACCTGCCAAAGCGTTTTGAAATCCTGCTGGGGGAAGAGGACAATTGGGCTTCCATCGCATCGCGTAGGGAGAAGCTGAATCGGTTCTGCGCGCAGTGTATCCAAATTCCTGATGATGACCGGATTCAGATCCCGTTGGACAAAATTGTACGGCATTTGGACTTGTGTGCGGACACGCTGAAAGCAATCATACGGGAAAAGGCATGGATTCAGACGGAGCAGGACGGATGGTTCAACAGCTACTATGATAATTACGGTACTCCACTGGAATGCGGGACGCCGGGGCAAGAACGTATGATGCTGACGGGACAGGTATTTGCGATCCTGGGCGGAGTAGCAGCGAAATCTGAGATCCCTCAAATCTATCATGCGGCCAGACGGCTGCTGTATGCGCGGCAGGCAGGCGGATTCAGACTGAATACGCGGCTAAATCCAGAAGATTTCCAAATTGGCAGAATGCTGGCCTTTGCCTACGGGCACAAGGAAAACGGCGCGGTGTTCAGCCATATGAGTGTCATGTTTGCATATGCGCTGTACAGCCGGGGGTATGCCAGAGAGGGCTTTTCGGCCATAGAGCCAATTTGGAGACTTGTGCTGGATTCTGAAAAGAGCAGAATCTATCCGGGGATCCCGGAATACTTTGCCCCGGATGGCCGGGGTATGTACCCGTATCTGACGGGTTCCGCAGCCTGGATGATGCTGTGCGTGGTGCAGGAAATGTTTGGCGTCCGCGGGGAAAATGGAGCGCTGTGTCTGCGGCCTCAGCTGCTGCCGGAACAGTTTGACGTGCGGAATCGAACCAGCATTATTTTGAAGTTTGGCGGAAAGGCATTCAAGATTGTATACACATTGTTGGAACGCCTGGAGCCTTCCGAATATACAATTGTGAAGGCAGAGCTGGACAATATGCCAATAGCGGATGGACGTATCCTGCCTTCTGAAATGGGAGCATTGGACAAAGAGAAAATACATATTGTGGAAGCTTGGCTCGGGAGAAAAGTACAATGATCGATATCATAAAAGACTATGACTGTCAACCGGCATTTGCCGATTTTTTACCAGGGATTGCGGGGGAGAATGGTATCCCCGCATGGTGCTTTTTCGTAAATCGGGGGCAAGGCGTTGCGAGTTTTGGCACGCAGGATAAGGATCACCCGATCATGGAATTTCGGCCGGCGCACACAGCATGGCAGGATGTCCAGGCAAAGGGCTTCCGAACTTTCTTGAAGTACCATGGGCGTGAATGCGCGGGACAAACAGATGCTGCTTGGAGCAAACAGCTTGATGCTTCAGTGCCGGGAAACGGATGTCCCGGTTCGTGCTCAGGTCCAGTATTTTATTTTACCGAATGCGTGCGTTGGAGCGCTGGCAAGGGCACTGACAATTGAAAATACCGACGACGGAGTATTGGATTTGGAGGTGCTGGACGGACTTCCGGCAATTGTTCCCTATGGGATCGGAGACTGGCATTTGAAATGCATGACCCAGACCGCAAGGGCCTGGATGGAAACGGTAGGCTGCGAAACAGGCGTCCCCCGATACAGGGTACGGGCAAGTCTGGAGGATAGTGCCCGGGTCGAGCCGATCACCGGTTTTGCGTTTGGATTTTCTTGTGTGGAGGAAGGAAAACGACTGCCTGTCCTGTGGGACCCGGAAGCCGTTTTTGGACAGGATACTTCCTTTGTCCATCCGTATGGATTTGCGCGGATGGATTTGCCGGAGTTGATTTCGACACACCAGCGCTGCCAAAATCTGTTCCCGTGTTTCTTTTCAGGTGCGCGGCTCCGACTGAATCCGGGAGAGAAGAAAACGGTTTATACACTGCTTGGGCACGGAAAAACCGGCAGCGGCTGCGAGAAACTGCTGGAAGAGGCGGTATCGCCCGAATGGTTTGCAAGAAAGCTTGCGGAAGCGGAAACAATGGTGGATACACTGTGTGCGCCAATTGCATGCGACACGGCAGATCCCCGATTTGATGAGTACTGCAAGAGGACGTATTTGGATAATTTCCTGCGCGGCGGCAAGCCGGTACGCTTGGCTGGACATACCTTTCACCTGTACAGCCGTAAGCATGGGGATCTGGAACGGGACTACAATTACTTCTCCCTGACACAGGAGCCGCTCTCCCAGGGAAACGGGAATTTCCGGGACGTGTGGCAAAACAGACGATGTGATGTATCGTTTGCGCCTTTCGTAGGCGGAAAAAATGTTGCCGACTTCTATTCCCTGATCCAGCCGGACGGATATAACCCCCTGATTATCAAACCGGATCTGGTACAGAGCGCCAGTGGAGAGACAATGACACCGGGGCAGTATGTGCTGCGCTATGGGAGACAGGAGGGAATGGCCCGCATAGCGCAAGGAACGGTAAAAGCAGATGCGGACTTCGGAGAGGGATATTGGACAGACCATTGGAGCTATGGCCTGGATCTGATTGAAGATTTCCTGCGTATCTGGCCGGAAAGGGAGCAGGAACTGATGCAAATGGAACTGCCCTGGTACCGGCCGCAGGCGCAAATACTGCCCAGAGA
>CABQGZ010000580.1 GCA_902463835.1 uncultured Lachnospiraceae bacterium | reverse complement strand
GGATGGCTGTACCTACGCAAATGGCGAATCTCGTCAAAAGCGGTCAATAGATGAAGTCGTAGGCGCTTACAAAGAATTTAATAAAACTACGTTCGGTTTTGAGGCGAAACTGTATTGTCTCGAAAATGAGGCTCTGGTCTGTTTCAAAAACTCTATGTATCGGAATTCTGATGAATTCGGTGTTGGCCGCAAAACCGCAGGAATGCCTCGTGGCGGTCTCTGTGTTCTCACAGAGGAAATGCTTCTGAACACCAGTACCGACGACCTGCAAGAGTTCTTCGATGAATGCTCCATGATTGTTCTCGGCGGACTTGGCTTCTGTGGACTCAATCCACGCTATAACGCCGACACAGGCCTGTTCCGAGATAGAGTGTCCCGTGAGGAAGACATCGAGCGTTCCAAGCGGTTCGGGGCTGTATACGACAGAGTTATGTCCTGTGCCAGTGACAAGCACGTGGTCGTTCTCACCCACACACAGATAGAGGACTGGACGACGGATGCCCCCAATAAGGGCTGGGTCTATGTGAACGGGCATACGCATCGAAATGGGCTGGTAAAGACGGATGACGGCGTAGCCGTACTCTATGACAATCAGGTGGGCTACAAGCCGAAAAAGTGGCATCTCAACCAGTTTTCGCTGGAGAGGTATTACGACCCGTTCGAAGCATGGACGGATGGCATCTATCAGATAACGCCACAGCAGTACATGGATTTCAATGCCGGTCGTGGCATCCAAATGGAATACTTCCGGCAGCAGGGAGACATTTATGCACTGAAGCAAAAGGGCATCTATATGTTCATGCTGCAATATGGCCTTGGTCTATATTTGCTGCGTGGTGGACAAAAGCTCAATGTATTTCATGGGCTGGAATACTACGCTGCCAATTTGGAGAAATATGTCGAAAAGATTCAGGCAGCTTTCAGACCATACCGCAATGCGCTCGATAAGATTGCTGCAGAGGTGAAACGGTTTGGCGGTTCTGGATATGTGCATGGAAGTATCGTAGATATCGACTTCTATAATCACATTTATCTTGACCCTTTTGATGGCTACCTCATGCCATACTTTGCCTTCGATGTGACTGGACGCAGAGAATTTCACTCCGTGCAAGAGCTGCTGGAGTCATCTCCTGTTCCCGCGCTGGGCAGCGATGGAAAGCCGCTGTTGTTGGCCTACACGAAGCTGCTGGACACTGGCGGCGTATCCATCCTCGCTCCGACTGTCAAGGAGGATGCTTTGGCCGTGGTGCCGATGGAGGTTCTGGACGAGAAGAACATCTATGCACCGTCCCGTGTCATGAAGTCCATCCAGTATTTGTTGGACAAGGGCGTTGTGCGGGTATGGAATGATGCAGTTCTTTCGATGCCCGATAGGAATGCACTGACGGAGACTCAGCCTAAGTTGCCGGAGCATTAAAGGATAGCGAAAAAGAAAGGCCAAATGGTCGGCGCTTCCGCGCAGCTCGTGTGGTCTTTCTCGCATAACGAGCATGGTTGCCATCTATGCGAGAGGCGATCCGCAACGCGGATCGCCTCTCGCTTCTTCTTTTATGTCATAGGTCAGATAAAAGTTGTTCCACCTCGCAGCCTCCAGCACGCTTTTCCGAGTTGGCCGTTCAGCAAAATGGAGTGCAAAATTTTCGCCTACAGGATTGACTCAATCATGCTCTGTGCCTTCAGCCGAATCTTTGGGAGAATGATGTGGGTAGAACCATGCGAATCTTCCCTGCTGCCATCTACCCGCGCTCTGCGCGGGATAAATTGGTCGTTTTGCCAATTAGCTATTTACTTTATTATCTCACATATTCTCAATCAACTCATGTATCTTTAGCTATCACAAAACAGATGTAAATTGGGTGCTATCTTCTATCATGGTACGACGCGATGCAGAGAGACTCTAAGAGATGCTGAGTGTAAGGTCTCATTCTCAGCATAATGAGAATTTGAAGTTACTCGAAAAACGATTGACACCTTTAGAAAAAGTGCATATAATATAGATAGAGGCAGTAATGCTTCCCAGTGTGAGAGCACTGTAAAAAGTTGTGCTGGATATGGGACAGGGTAAACACCCATAACTGTTGGCATCTTAACTGGGTGCCGTGGCTGGCAACGAGCAGCAACTGTTGTAGTCCACGCAAGGGACTTAAATTACTTGCGCCAACAGACGTTCCGATGAGGAATGTCACGGCTGACAACCAGCAGAAAACTCTCAACCAAAAAGTGAGGGAGGAGTGCAACCCACTCCTCCCTATTTTTCAGGCAGATGTCGAATGGAGAAGGTTTATGGCGGACAAAGCAAGCAAAAAGGAACATATAAGAAACCAAATCATTAAGGCCTCTCATATATACAGAGACGAGTTGGCTGGCAAGGTATTCTTATATGTGGTTGGTGATGAGTGTTTTGAGGTAGTCTTTAAGACGGACCGATTTATGCACTTAACTGGTGTCAACTCCATTTTGGGCGCACAAGCTTTCTACAACATGGCAAAATCCTCCAAATTGACAACGTCGCAGTTCTATTTTGACAACCAGCACTCTTTCGCCAGCGCAAAAAACAAATTGCTATGTTTACTTATGCTCCCTTCTCTTACCAACAGCCTTGTTTGTGTTGTAAAAGACTTTCATACCTTAACGCTGACATACAAAATAGGCGTAACGAATCTCGATTTTACCATTGGTTTAGAGCCGTTTGCTGATGCAAATGGAAATCTTATTGAAGGTCGCTTTGTTCCGAGAACCCTGCGCGTCAAGGATAAGGCCATTGAAAACAGCCGTGAAGCAGAATTTGTCGATTTTATTTTCTCCAAAGCGGCAACGGTCAGCAAATATGATACGATGGCATTTCGAGATGGGACAAAGAGCTTTCCGGAAATCATTAAACAAATGCTTGCCCAAAATCTCACGGAGATATCGTCTTGATGTATACGTTTCATCCCCGTATACAAATCTGCTGGATGGAGACAACATATCGAATCTATCTTTGCGCCGACTGTGATAGAGTGTGCTTTAGCCTCTGTGTCGATGGAAGTGTCGAATGAAAAGGATATCTATGTACCTTTTCACACTACGAAGTCTATTCAGTACCTATTGAACCAAGGCTTCGTGAGGGTGTAAAACGATGCAGCTCTTACCATAGGTGGCAGGAATGCGTTACAGAAGTTCGGCTGCGACTACTTGAACATTGAATATCAATAGGAAGTTAAGCTATGCGATCTGTGCCTCCGCACAGATCGCATAGCTTTCTTACATGATGTAAGCCGCCCCCCATCTTTGCGAGGGGCAATGCGGATTCCCTCTCGC
>CABQGZ010000579.1 GCA_902463835.1 uncultured Lachnospiraceae bacterium | reverse complement strand
GAACGACCAGACGAGAAAGGATGATGTAGTTACATTTGAGGAACTGGGTGTTGACCGTCTGTTTGTGGACGAGTCACATTTCTATAAAAATATGTTCCTCTACACAAAAATGCGAAATATCGCAGGTATCGCCCAGACCGATGCACAGAAGTCCAGCGATATGTTTGCGAAGTGTCAGTATCTGGACGAACTGACAGGCGGCAAGGGTGTGACCTTTGCAACTGGAACCCCGGTCAGCAACTCGATGGTGGAGCTGTACACCATTATGCGTTATCTCCAGTATGACACCCTGCAGAAGATGGGACTGAGCCACTTCGATGATTGGGCGGCGTCCTTTGGTGAAACCGTTACGGCAATCGAGCTTTCCCCGGAGGGCTATACTTTAATAGGACGATAAACTTGATTGTCCTAAATTGAAAGATTCCATAAGAAAGGAGGTAGAACAAATGCCTAAAGAACCAAAAATCACCGCACTCTATGAGCGTTTGTCAAGAGATGATGATCTTGCTGGTGAATCGAATTCCATCACCAACCAAAAGAAATATCTGGAAGATTACGCCCAAAAGAACGGCTTCAAGAACATCCGCCATTTTACAGATGATGGCTTTTCAGGTGTGAATTTCAATCGTCCCGGCTTTCAATCTCTAATAAAAGAGGTAGAAGCAGGAAATGTCGAAACGCTTATTGTGAAGGATATGAGCCGCTTAGGACGAAATTATCTGCAAGTCGGTTTTTATACGGAAGTTCTGTTCCCACAGAAAAACGTCCGATTCCTTGCAATCAACAACAGCATCGACAGCAACAATGCTTCAGACAATGATTTTGCTCCGTTTTTGAATATTATGAACGAATGGTATGCCAAAGACACGAGCAATAAAATCAAGGCTGTGTTCGATGCCCGGATGAAAGATGGAAAACGTTGCAGCGGCTCTATTCCGTATGGATATAACCGTTTGCCGAACGACAAGCAGACACTTGTTGTTGATCCGGTGGCATCCGAAGTCGTAAAGCGCATTTTTCTTCTTGCGAACGAAGGAAAAAGCCCACGGACAATCGCAGAACTGTTGACAGGGGAAAAAGTCCTGATTCCTGCTGCATACGCAAAGAAACATCACCCGGAGCAGTACAATGGGACAAAGTTCTCCAATCCGTACCTGTGGGGCACCTCCTCCGTAAGAACAATTTTAGGTCGGCAGGAATATCTGGGACACACTGTTTTACGAAAATCTGTAAGCACAAATTTCAAACTTCACAAGAGAAAAGAAACAGATGAAGATGAACAGTACGTTTTCCAGAACACGCATGAACCGATTATATCGCAAGAACTTTGGGATAGTGTTCAGAAACGCAGATGCCGAGTGAATCGTGCTTCTGCTTGGGGAACGCACACCAACCGTTTAAGCGGGTATCTGTATTGTGCCGACTGCGGCAGAAGATTGACCTTGCAAACACACTACAGTAAAAAGGATGGGTCTACTCAATATTCTTATCGTTGTGGTGGATATGCAAGTCGGGTGAATGGCTGTACTGCCCATTCAATCAGTGCCGATAATGTTGAAGCCCTGATATTGGCATCGGTCAAACGCTTTTCGAGATTTGTTCTAAAAGATGAAGAAACCTTCGCTTTGGAACTGCAATCACTTTGGAAAGAGAAACGTGAAGAAAAGCCGAAGCAGAACCAATCGGAATTGAAACGTTGTCAAAAACGCTATGATGAGCTTTCTGCCCTTATTCGTAGTCTGTACGAAAATCTTATGTCTGGACTGTTGCCCGAACGACAGTACAAGCAGCTGATGGCACAGTATGATAGCGAGCAGGCAGAATTGGAATCGCAGATGGAAACGATGAAGTCCGAAAATGCCGAAGATAAATCAAGTTCTGCTGATATTCGGCATTTCATTTCGCTGATTCGCAAGTGCAAAAATCCAACAGAAATCTCCGATTCAATGTTTAACGAACTTGTCGATAAAATCGTTGTTTATGAAGCCGAGGGTGCAGGCAATGCCCGCACACAAAAGGTTGACATTTATTTCAACTATGTCGGCCAAGTCGATATTGCTTATACCGAGGAAGAACTTGCCGAACTGAAAGCGCAGAAGGAGCGGGAAGAACGGCAACACATGGAAAAGCAGCGCAAACGTGAAAAAGCCTACCGAGAAAAGCGAAAGGCAAAGAAAATCGCTGAAAACGGTGGCGAGATCATTAAAACCAAAACGTGTCCGCACTGCGGGAAGGTGTTTACACCTACGAGCAACCGACAGCTTTTCTGTTCAAGAGACTGCTGGAATCAGGCAAGACAGGAGCAAAAGGAAGCGGCTAGAGAAGCCGAGAGAGGAACTCACTACTACCGGCAGCGCACCTGTGCCGTGTGCGGTCACTCCTACTGGCCTACACACAGCCAGCAGGAATTTTGTTCCGATGAGTGCAGAAGAATCAACCACAACAAGAAAACCTTGGAATTCTATCACAAGAAAAAAGGAAATCTAAAACCAGACCCAGAAGCAACCCCAACGCCGAAACCAAAGGAGGATAATGCAGCATGACTACCTTAAAGAACACGCTCCACGACAGCAACAACGGTCTGGATTACACTATGGTCAACGGCTACTATCTGCCGAATCTGACTGTAGCAGCCCCGGCAGAGCAGCACCCCACCGGGCGGTGGGGCCGCTTACATAAGAAATATCTGGAAGAACATCATCCCATCCGGTACAATCAACTGCTCCTGTCCGGTGTGCGGGGCAGCTACCTTGCCAAACTGGACAAGCAGGCCGAGGAACAGCTTGTATTGACCATCCGGCAGATGCAGGAAGCCGAGGGCGTGACCGAAGCCCTGAAAGCTGCCGATCAACTGGAATGGGTGCGCCGGATGAACAGCATCCGCAACCGTGCCGAGGAGATCATCAAGACTGAGCTGATTTTTGTATAAGGAGGTGCCCATGATGACTGTGCTGAAACCGATGCTGAAACTTGCCCTTCTCCCTCTGCTTCTGCTGCTGATTCTGGCACAGTGGGTGGGCATCTTCCTCATGACCTTCTCCACGATCCTGACGAATCTGCTGGCGGGGCTGTTCTTCTTCGTGGCTCTGACAAGCTGGGTCATGAAGCTGGCAGACGGCGGCGAAGTCCTGAAAATGCTGATTACCGCATTTGTGGTTTTTGTCCTGCCTTACATAGCGATAGCTGCTATCGCAAAAATCTCCTATTTCGGTGATGAACTCAGGGATTTTCTCCAATCCTGAGTTTCTTTGACCGCCCTGCACGACTGCAAGGCGGTCTTTTCGTTACATCGGGTCTGCAC
>CABQGZ010000578.1 GCA_902463835.1 uncultured Lachnospiraceae bacterium | reverse complement strand
TTCTGATTGTGGCAGGCAGAATCCTGTGGAAAAGGAAGCGGCGCGGGAATGTGTAGAGAGGGGAAGAAGGGAAGAATGAAGAACAGAAGAAAGACATGGATCTCCATGTTGCTGGCTGCATTGGCTCTCGTGAGCCTGACCGGGTGTCAGATTGTTGTGGGAATCCGGGAAAGAGAAGTAAAAGAGTATGTGGAAGCCGGTATTCGGGATAAGAGCACACTGGGACACGGGCGGGGAGCCTCGGATGCAGAGGAAGCGGAAGAACCCCAATTGTCGGGAACCTTGAAGCTCCAGGTATTTACCAACGAATCGGAGAACCACAATGACGCCTGGACCAATGTGGTCACAGCCTTCGAGGAAGTGACGGGGGTGAAGGTGACGCTGCTGATGGGCTCCCAGGTAAACACGCAGTATTCGTCCGCCTGGCTGGCGGGGGAAGCGCCTGCAGATATCGTATGGATCAGCGGAAATGGAATCGCCGATGAAGAGATGGAGAAGAGCGGCATGTTTTATGATCTCACAGAGCTTTTGGAGGAAGGAACCATCTACGGTACTACGGCAAAGATCAGCGACAGGTTAAACATGAAAGTTATCAAGGAATATGAAGGGCGAAAATACCGCGCACCGATTATGAACGCCGCCATGGGGATGTGGTATAACAAGGATCTTGTGGCGGAAGCGCCTGTGAATTTTGAGGAATTTAAAGCAGTCTCGGAACAGTTAAAAGGACAGGGGATCGCAGGTATGACGTACACGGGAATCTACTCCGAATACGCCATGTCGGCGCTGATTCTACCAGCAGTGGCAGCCTGTGACGAGGAGTTCTATTCCAGCATCATATCAGGAGATCCCAAAGCATTCCAGGATCAGCGGTTTATGGATGTTATGAGACGCTTTGAAGAATACTGCCGGGCGGGCAATATCCTGACAGGATCTGTATCGGCGGATCATACCAGCTCTCAGCTGAACTGGCTCAATGGAAAGGCAGGGGTTATCCCAAACGGTCTCTGGCTGGAGGCCGAGATGAAGGAGTACATCCCCAGCGGATTTCAAATGGCCTTCTGTGCATCCCCGCTAATCACCGCAGAGCAGAAGCCTACAGCCATCATAAGCGGCGCCAATATTGCAGTTGCGTCCAAGACGGAAAACCTGGAAAATGCATTGGCATTTGTGCGTTTTTTGTATCGTGAAGATATTCAGCTGGAATACATGAGCAAATACGGGTATATGAGCGCATTAAGCACCATCGACTATTCGGAGGCCGAGCTCAGCGAGGTGGCACGCCAGATCCTTGACTATATCAACAGCGACCAGGTAGAGAAGGTCAGCAACAATGTAACCACGGACAGCTTTATAAACAATACGTTTAAGTCTGTGATCAATGACATTGCCTCTGGAAACATGACGGCAGAGGAAGCCTGCAGTGCCCTGAAGGCATCTGCAGAGAGATAGGAGGAACAGAACTTATGGCAAGCGGCAAGAAAAAAAGGAAAAGCGGCGGTGTTATGGCGATGAACCGCTCCAAATGGTGCTTCACCCTCCTGATCGCACTTCCGACATTCCTGTTATACCTTTACATCTGTATTGCGCCGATGATCAGCTCCATCTCAAACAGCGTGTATGAATGGAACGGGTATGGCCCTAAGATTTTTATTGGGCTGGAAAACTATATCAATATACTGAAGGATGCGGAATTCTGGGCGGCATTTAAGAATGATATACTGATTGTAGTCTTTAAAGAGATCATTATCGTTAGCCTGGCTCTCCTTTTTGCAGTCTCTCTGACCAGAACGAAGATACACAAAAGAGAGGTGGGAATTCTGCGGTTCCTCTTTTACATACCGAATATTCTGTCTGTGATTGTAATATCGATGGTATGGAAATACTTTTTTGAAAGCTTTGACAGTATCAAGGCCAGCTGGAATATTTTTGCAACAGAAAATGGTATCTGGACCAATCATCCCCTTCCGCTGATTATTTTCATTGCCAGCTGGTGCGGTATCGGTCACTACATGATCGTATTGATCACGGCTATCAACAACATATCAAAAGAGATCTATGAGGCGGCAAGTATTGATGGGGCAGGGCAGCTAAGGCAGCTGTTTGCCATTACGCTGCCGGAGGTCCGGCCGCAGATTCGCTTCGTCATTGTCAATGTACTGGCTGGTTCACTGGCAGTCAATATGAATCTGATTCTGCCATTGACAGGAGGCGCGAACCATACCACGGTTATGGGGTTGTATGTATATAATTACGGAACCGGAAAACTCAGTATGGTGGGATACGCATACGCGGCTGCAGTAGTGCTGATGGTGATCAGCTTTACACTCTGCTTTAGTGTGAATATGTATCTGAAACGAAAGGAGGCCAGGGAGGCATGAGAGGGAAAGCTGTTCGAAATCAGGAGAATAAGAAAAAAAACTCAGGCGCTGCCAGCGTCGCCACATGGATTCTGAGAATCTTTCTGTACGGATGGGCCTTTGTGATCGTATTTCCATTGTTTTGGATGCTCTATACCTCAGTGAAGGAACGGAGTGAATTTATTGCGGATCGCTTTGCTTTTCCAAAGAATATCTGGCTGGTCAATTACCAGACCGCATGGTCCAATTCCGCTGCGGAGTCCTCTCTGCTTCGATATGCCGGGAATACGCTCCTCATTGTGGTTGTGACAGCTGCGCTTGTGATGCTCATGGTGTCGGGGACATCCTATGTGCTGGCAAAATATAAATTTAAGGGCGTAAAGATCTTCGAATCATTTTATTTTGTGGCTATGATGATTCCATCTATCCTGGTGCTGATTCCACTGTGGTTTCAGCTTCGTACCCTGGGGCGGGGGCTGTTTGGCTCCAGCAGTGCCGTGAGCGATAATCTGCTGACGGTAAGCCTTGTATATGCCGTACAGGCGCTGCCGGCCTACATCTTTCTGACGGTTGGATTTATCCGGAAGATTGACAACGGTTTTATCGAAGCGGCAGTGATGGATGGGGCGACGGAATGGACGATTTTCACAAGAGTCATTCTACCGTTTATAAAGCCTACGCTGATGTTCATCCTTTTGGGAAATGTGATGAATGTGTGGAATGAATATACCGTGGCCCGGACATTCTTAGAGAGTGAAAAGCATTACACCATTTCGGTGGGGATCCAGAGTATCCAGAATGCTTTTACATATAGCTTTAATTACGGAGCATTGTTTGCGTGTCTTGTACTTTCCATGATTCCAATCCTGATTCTGTACGTATTGTTCCAGAAGCAGATTCAAAACGGAATGGATGCAAGCGAAGGTTTGAAATAAGAAAGA
>CABQGZ010000577.1 GCA_902463835.1 uncultured Lachnospiraceae bacterium | reverse complement strand
TGGAAGGAGTGCAGCAGCTCAACGATCTTGCCCAGTGTCACGCGGTGCGTCACCGGCACGCGGCAGAAATCCCCGCTGGGGACCGGCGTCAGCCCGTCATAGTTGCAGCGGTGCGCCTGTCCGGACAGCGCCGCCAGCAGTTCCGTCACAAGGTCGTCAATGTAAACCAGCTCCAGCTCCGTCGCCGGGTCATTGACCGTAATCGGCAGGTCGTGAGCGAAGTTGTGACAGAACGTCGCCACGGCGGAATTGTAATTCGGGCGGCACCATTTGCCGAATACATTGGGGAAACGGTAAATCAGCGCCTCCGCGCCGGTCTCGGCGGCATAGGCCCACAGCCGATCTTCGCAGGCCAGCTTCGCCTCGCCGTATTCACTGCCCGCATAGCGCCCGATGAGGGAGGCTTGTGCGGAGCTGGCCAGCATCACGGGGCAGCGATTGCCCGCGTTTTGCAATGCGTCAAGCAGTATTTCCAAAGAGCCGGTATTGCCGGGGAGGTATTCCTCCGCCGTTTTTGGGCGGTTTACCCCTGCTAAATGGAATACGAAATCCGCAGATTTCGCATAAGCGGCAAGCTGCTCCGGCGAGCTATCGGTGTCATATTCGTAGATTTTCCGGATGTCCAGCTCCGGGTGGGTGCGGTCCTTGCCGTCGCGGATGTTTCGGAGCGCCGCGACGAGGTTTTTCCCCACAAAGCCGCGCGCGCCAGTGACGAGAATGTTCATCAGCAGGTTCCTCCGAAGAGCTTCAACTTCTGCAGCAGGCGCTTCATGCCGTCCAGGTCCAGCCGCTGGGTGTTATGCGAGGTGTACGGCTCGATCTGGGACAGCTCTGCATTTCCCTTGGAGAAATAGTTGTCATAGTTCAGGTCACGGCCGTCGGCGTGAATGCGGAAGAAGCCGGGCAGATCCTCCGCCCGCAGCATTTCCTCCGAGGTCACCAGCACCTCAAAGAGCTTTTCCCCGTGGCGCGTGCCGATGGTCTGCACGCCGAGGTCGGACCGCTTCAGCTCCAGCACTGCATGCGCCAGTGTCTCAATGGTCGCGGCAGGGGCCTTCTGTACAAACAGGTCGCCCTGCTCACCGTGCTCGAAGGCGTAGAGAACAAGGTCTACCGCGTCGCTGAGCGTCATCATGAAGCGGGTCATGTTGGGGTTCGTGACGGTGAGCGGCTTGCCCTCATCGATCTGGTCGCAGAACAGGGGAATGACCGAGCCGCGGGAGGCCATGACGTTTCCGTAACGCGTCAGGCACAGCACGGGGTCGTCCGCCAGCATCTGTTTCGACCGGGCGACGACGTTCTTTTCCATCAATGCTTTGGACATGCCCATGGCGTTGATGGGGTAGGCGGCCTTGTCGGTGGAGAGAAAGATTGCCTTCTTGACCCGGTTTTCCACACAAGCGTCGATGACATTGTTGGAGCCGATGACATTGGTCTTGACGGCCTCCATGGGAAAGAATTCGCAGGAGGGCACCTGCTTGAGGGCGGCGGCGTGGAACACATAGTCCACCCCGCGGAACGCCGGGGCGATGGAACGGTAGTCCCGTACATCGCCGATGTAGAATTTGATTTTCTCTGCACAGGCGGGGCAGGCCAGCTGGTAGGCGTGGCGCATGTCATCCTGTTTTTTCTCGTCGCGGGAGAGAATGCGGATCTCCCGGATATCCGTGGTCAAAAAGCGGTCCAGAACCGCATGACCGAAGGAGCCAGTGCCGCCCGTGATGAGGAGGACTTTATTTTCAAACAGAGGCATTTTCTGATACACTCCAATCAATTTTTTGTCTTGGGGAAGGGGTTAGAAAAATGCCCTTCCCACAGTTCTTTTAGGTTTCTTGGATCAATCCCCTCAATAATCAGATGTCCAACGGGACGCAGGGAAGGAATCGTAAAACACAGCACAAAATTGACGAAAAGCTGTGCTGCTACCGAAGCAATTGCTGCTCCGTTGATACCGATAAGCGGTATCAGGATGTAGTTGGCTATCACATTCAAAAGAGCCCCGGATAAATTGATTTTCCATAGCATCTTCTGCTTCTGTTCTGCCAGGATCCATATATTGCGAACGGAACCCATATAGGAGAATGCTGTGTACCAGGTGATGATTCTCAGCGTAGGTATCGCCGGGGCATATGCGGCTCCGTAAATAATCCGAATAACAAGCGGTGCTGCTATGGTTAGCACAATGCTTTGCAGCACCGCTAAATATATGATAATAGAATAGAGTCTGGCTATATGTGGACCGTAATTGGGAGAGCTTGTCTTCTTGGCTTCTAAAATAGAAGGTCGCATAGAATCCACAATAGCCGCAAACACGAATTGACTTAGTGCTGCGCAACTCACCGCAGCTGAATAATAGCCGTTGGCTTCTTTCCCCAGCATCAATGTGATCATGACCCGATCTGTTAGAGAAAAGAAAGTAACCATGATGCCGGATACAATATAATATCGGCTTCTCTTAAAAAGTTGTTTCGCAAGTGGAAATGATACTGTCAGTCTTTGCTTTGAAATTCTTCTGTAGATCCCGTACAGAGAAGCAGAGATCAACAAATAGTCCAGTGCCTGTGAAAATGCAAACCAGTATACGCTCTTTTGCGTAATCAGTAGGAAACAACGATAGGCTGAAACGACCACATATGCGGCCAGTGAAGTGATCGCGATGTATTTTGACAGCAGCTTTGCCTGGAACCAGTATTGAAGTATTTCGGTTGCCTGGAAAACCAATGAAATGCTGTACAGCGCACAAACAAGCATCGTTTCCGGGTCATTTGGATTTGCAATCGCAGTAAACGCAATCACTCCGAAAATCCCCAAGAAGCTCGTTGCCGTACTCATAAAAAGCGATGTTCCGAGCGTCTTTCCTTCACTGTCAGGCGCTGCAATAATTTCGTGGACAAGGGTCGAGCGAAGTCCGAGCTGTACAACCGGAACCATAAAGCTGACAATTGCTGCAGCATAATCAATGATTCCGTAATTCCCCGGTCCGAGATACCTGGCAGAAAGTGTTCCAATTACGAAGCTCAATAAGGACTGCACAACTTTACATGCAATCAGCCAGGTCGCGTTCTTTACAATTTTTCCGGATTCTGTTGGTTTCTTCATCATCACAAATTCCACCCGCAGTCCCCACAGCAGCAGGGACTGCGGGCTTCATTTATCCTATTTGTTACGAGATAATCATTTGGCCATCTTCTCCAAAGGTATAGGTACCCTTCGGGAGGAGATCATTGGTTTTAGAAACATAGTAGCTGCCGACCGCAAGGTTTGCACCGCTGCGGACATAGATGTAGCTGCCGTCGTCAAGCT
>CABQGZ010000576.1 GCA_902463835.1 uncultured Lachnospiraceae bacterium | reverse complement strand
ACCCCAGATACAGCCCTCTGATCTGCTCACAGTTAGCGGCAAGTCGTAATATGACACGATCTTCCTGGACTTTTGCATCAAAGATTCTGTTGTTTCTGACCTTTCGCGGTTCCTCACTCACCGAAAAACCCATGGGCCGCACATTCGCCTTCAGGCTGCCGCACACATTTTTGTATTTTACGGTTATGACTGCATTCCCGGTATTTTCATCTTCCGCGATACAATAGCCAGAATACTCGATCGGGGGCATCAGCCCTTCCTTTTGGCCATAGGCCAGCAGATACATCGCTTCCGCCGCCTGGGTTCCCAGGATATCCTGGGAATCGGCGGACAGATGTACGATATCATCCAGCTGCAAATGCACCGTGGGAACAGTAAGAAGCTTTTTTATTTTTTCCGGGAGCGCGCGCTGTGCTTCCCGCACTGCCGTGAAGCTTTCGCCCACAGTCTCGGGATCAAGCCCGTATATGCGGCAAAGCTGCATCTGCACGATGGGGATTTGGTCGTTTAAGTCCTGACGAATTGCTGAAAAAACGTCCTCAGTAGCCTTCGTGTAATATTCTGCGATCTCCCGGTTGCCGCTCATCCCCTCGCTGCAGCCCTGGGCCCAGAACAGACCTGCTGCACGACTGCCCGTATCCTTCAGAGACAAGAGCATCGAACCGTACAGGCTGTCTCCCCCTTCATCCCTCCTGGTCGGGGACCACTGCTCCAGCGTGGAACCGCCCTTGGCACAGCAGACAATTCCCTGGGGGACACCTGTCAACCGGTTCATCCTCTTCGCGAAGGCAATTCCGGGCCCCACCCCCTTATACTGCCATTCCTTTCTGGCCCCTTCGGTATCCAGCCGATGACTGCGATCTCTTGCCCTTGTGGGCAGGTGCGTCGGATGGGCTGCTGCCTTCCACTCCCCTTCCAGGTTATATGCCCGAACCGCCTCACGGATCGGCTGTGTATCGCCCGTGCGATATACGCCGTTTCCCTCCATATTCGACTGCCCTGCCAGCAGCCAGACATCACCCACATAAATATTCCGAAATACCATGTCGCCCACCGTCACATGATACGGCCCGCCCACAGGAATACCGGTAATACAAACCGCATCCTCCGAGATCTGCCGCACCTTTGCACTTAAATCTGAGCAGTCTGTGCCATATTTGCATAGAGCGTCTGATACACCATATACGATAATATCGCAGCTGTTGTCCGCTCCGCGCTGAAGCACTGCGCCGTCTTTGATTCCAACCATATCATTCTACCTCTTGAATATCCGTATTTTCGCAGTTTGCAACGCGTATGCGGTAGACCTCCATGCCGGTCTCATCTATAAGAGGCGCCCGATACGTGTTGTTTTGGAACACCAGACCGTCCACGCAGCTGGCATCCAGCAGCCGCGGATTATCACCGAAGAAATGGTTATGCTCGATCACAACATTCTGGTGGTAGTTGTTTATGGGACAGTCAAAATCAGGCTTTACCTTTACCGCTGCATTTGCCTGGTAGGAATTGTGCAGAATAAAAATGTTGTTCCGGATCACCACGCTGCGCACCCCTCCGGTCTCATACCAGTACTTGGCGTCCCCGGGTATGTCAATGCAGTTTTGATAATTATATAGCACATTGTCCTCGATGAGCATCTCTTTTGAGGTGGACACCACAAATCCACGGGGACGGTTGTTTCCGCAGTGGTTTTTGCGAAGAATTACCCTGGGCATACGCTCTATATTTTCCGCAATATTGCCGCTGCATATCCCTTCCGTGGACGCCACCTCCACCACGAGAACATCTTCGTTGGGCAAATAAGAATCAACCACCTCTTGACGAGCCACAACCGCAAGGGTCTCCTTATCATAAACGGTGATATAGTCGCCTTTGTGATACATATTGATCCCCTTTTGCTGATAATGGATCAGCGCCAGATAGATCTTATGATCCTCCACCTTGTCAACCACCGTATACATGCCGTGAACGTTGACACAGTCGTCCATCATATTTTCAAAACGGCAGTTTTCAACAGTAACCGTGCCGGTACAGTGTACAAAATGCGCCGCGTCCGTATTGGTTGATATGGTTCTGCCATCGGCTGGGGTAACAGTGCAGCCATCGATGGTAACATTCTCCGTAAACTGAGCCAGAAACGGCATAGCCGCCGACTGATAGATCGTGACATTTTTGGCCGTGATATCCTTACTGTCAAAAATAAGCATGCCGCCCACGCTTCGGATCTCATGGGTCATCACAAGCACATTCCCGATTTTCGGATCGTAGGTGCGCTCCCCCTTTAGCACAAACTCATGCTCGCCAAGGCGGGCTGCCCGCAGCCGCCACAAGGGCACCGGAAGATTTTCCGTATTCTGCACGCCGTCTCCTATGGCGGCCAGAGACGTTCTGGAATACACCGCAGGCGCACCTGTGGCCGGGTCAAATTCCTGGACAAGAATTGTGCCAAGGGTACCGTCACATTCCCATCGATCGCTTGTAAAAAGGAGATTTTCCCCTCTGACATCGGTTGGAAAATGCTCCTGATCTATGCGGACCTTAAGCTCATCGCCGCAGACAGCCAGGACTGTGGCCTCTGTATAAAAGGGTCGGATCACATCAACGGATATGTCTCTTACTATAACATTTTCACACTGATCTATAATAAACGGCGTAAGTCTGCCATGTGTGATAAGCTTACTGCCGTTGCCGTTGATCGTCAGATTCTTTCTGCCCACAATATGGAATAACGCCTTTCGCATAACGCTGTCATTATTGCATATCCGACTGAAAAATTCCTCCGCCGTATCGTCGTAGACGTGATACACGCCCTTCTCAAAGAAAATTTCCGCCTGCTCATATTTTCCTGCGGCCTTGAGGGCCCGGATACAGGCAGGTGTATAATCGTTATGATCGTTGTCCTTGTAAAAATCCGAGATATTTATTTTAAACATTTGAAACTCCTTTATATAATATTGCGAATTACGATTATATTTTCCGAATCCGCACTACGGTAGCGCTTCTGGCCTCCGGAAGAGAGATGGTGACGCCCTGCCCTGCCAGAGTCTCTCCGGTAAAATTCCCCATTGAACTGCCGTCCGGCAGCAAAAGCTCATAGCAGTCCTCCGGCATCGTTCCCTTCAACAAGATCTGCATGCTGGACACACTGCTGTGTTCTCTGCGGTAAAGCTGGACAAATCCCCTTCCGGTGACGGAATCCATAAACTGATATCCCAGCCATTGCTCCTCTGTGTCATCCCACGGAAGAATCGGATAATAGTCCGCATAAAAGCTCTCACCGCATTCCCGCCATAAGGCACGGAAGG
>CABQGZ010000575.1 GCA_902463835.1 uncultured Lachnospiraceae bacterium | reverse complement strand
AGTAAAAGTTCCGGACGCTATTCTCGGAACATGGACGTTCAGCAAGGTGTTCGCAGTGGACGAGCTTATAGAATGGTTCGAGATGGAGGGAGACAACCCTTCTCTGCTGCCTTTGAACAATGAAGGATTCACGCTCACCTTCACAAAGGACGAGTCAGGAGTCGTGACCGTGACCCCTAATGACAAGGGAGACTTCGCCAGCTTCTTCAGGGAGGCCACAATGATTCCTACCAATCCAATAAACTACTCTTCGGAAGGGGAACCGATGGGGAAAAACGCCGTCAGAGAATGCACGATGTTCATGGCGTTTGATGGTTATGAAGTCCACACGAACGCCTACTACCTTCTCTCAGCCGCCAACAGGGCTTTCAGCAAGGACAATGAGGCTATAGGCGAGGCTGTTGTTGTCTTTACCATTGTGGACGGCGATCTGACCGTAGAGTTCCGTGACTATGACAAGCCACCGTTCGGCATAAAGTGGTGGAAAGACGAGAAATTCGACCCTGACATGTTCGGTTTCGCCTCCCTCTTCACCAAGCAGTGATCAGCGGTCACTGAGCACAACTCGGTCACTGAGCCTGTCGAAGTGACAAATAGCGATAATGATAAGCCATTCTCGGTACAGAGGATGGCTTTTTTCATGTCTTCGCGACAGTCATTCTCATAATATTCACAGGATTCCCGAAAGTCGGCCGGAGGAAGTTCCTTCAGATCGCCGGTTGCGGGACACTTCCGGGACACTTCCGGGATCCCGTTTGATGCTGTTCCATGCATCCATCAAGGCCAGCAAACGTGTCCATCGGAGTGGTGTTCATTCTCTCTTTTTATCCGGCGCAATCGTGTTTCTACCGGACAAATTTTCGTACATTTGTCCAAGCATAACAAATGTTGCATTATGGAATATCTGTCCAAGGAACGTTACGACCAGATTGTCGAGGAACTTAACAATATTATAAATGTGGAATATCCCAGGATCAAGGAAGACCTCTCCGAAGCCCGCGCCCAAGGCGACCTGAGCGAGAACTTTGAATACCGCGCCGCAAGACGTGCCCAGGCCAAGACCATCAGCCGGATCCGTTTCCTGCAGAAAGTTCTGGAATATTCAAGGGTTCTCGACACGGCGGCATTGCCAAAGGACCAGGTCTCTTTGCTCAGCAAGGTGGAGTTCACCAATCTGTCTTCCAACGTCAGAATGACATACACCATCGTAAGCCCTCACGAGATGGACATTGAGAAAGGGAAAATTTCCTGCAAGTCCCCGATAGGCGCCGCCTTGATGGGGAAGAAGGTCGGCGATGTGGTGGATGTTCTCGCCCCGTCAGGAACCTTCCGGATCAAGATCGAGAATCTGTCGGTCGGCCAGTAATCAACTCGGCAAGAAAACGCTGCAGCACATCTCTTTGTCCGGCCTCACCTCACCTGAAAACAACAAAAAAGCGAGTCAGGTGCGATATAACCTAACTCGCTTTGCGGGCTCTTGGCGCTGCGGCTATCATTCTTGTAAAGTTCCGCCTGAGATCGTCGCTTACGTCTCTAAATATACTTCTTCCTTAACGTGAGTTCAATGAAGTTGGGGAATGAACGGACTTTTGCAGTTCTGTAAACCTGTTGTACGAGACAACCTGAGAGAACAGATGACATGACTACCGATTCACATCGTTGGACAGCCGCTTTTATCAGTATCAACAAGAAGATACTCATTAGCGACAACTATGCCTACAAGTGCTTCCGCTACCTTGGAATCAAAGCGGAGACCAAGCACCAGACACATTATAGTTGGAAAGAATATCAAATCAGAAATAAAGGAGCGGACTACCTATAACACGTTTATTGAATAGCATAAAGAGGGTAGCAGGTCATCTGCGGCTGCTCAATGTAGGGTTTCATTGAGTATCTTATTGCGTGAAGTTCCGGGGTTTGTTTCAAGAGATTGCTCAAGGAATTCGCTCTTACATTACCTTCAGCCTTCACCTCAATTGGCAGTAATTTTCCGTTCCTCTGAATCAGAAAGTCAATTTCAAGTCTTGTTCCGTCACCGTCTTGTGATAGAAGATATTCTCTTCGCCGTGACTCTTCATTTCTTCGAGTATGAATTGTTCTGTCATACCGCCTTTATATTCACTGAAGATGTCGTTTTTGACAAGGACCTGACTGGCTTCTGTTCCGACCATGGCTCCCAGCAGTCCCAGATCCAATGTAAATAGCTTGAATGCAGATGGATCTTCATATACTTTTAGAGGGAGTTTTACCTCCTTGCAGAGAGGAACCTTATATACAAGTCCGGCATCCACTAGCCACTGGATTGCAATTTCAAAGCCTTTTGCCCGTGCACCATGCTTAATTGAGCCATAGATAAACTTCTTGTTTTCTTTGAATAATTGTGACGGAAGTGTCTGCCATACAAGTCTTATTCGTGCAATCTGGTCTTTAGGGGCATGCTTCGAGAAGTCTCTCTCATATCCATTGAGAATGGCCTTTTGGATATTGCGCACGGCTTGAAGTCCATCCGTTTCAATATATACCTTTACGGCTTCCGGCATACCTCCGACATAATAATACTGTCTAAGCAAGTCGGTGTACTTCTCATGTATCAGATTTGTAGTGTGGAAGTCTTTGTCTTTTAGTAGTTTGTATGCTTCTGTCTCACCTTTTGCCAAAAGGAACTCGTCAAAGTTGAGAGGATAGACATTTATTTCATCAATTTTTCCTACCGGGTATGATATGTCCCTATGCAAGGATATCCCCAATAGAGATCCGGCTACTGCAATATGGTACTCAGGAGCTTCCTCACAAAAGTACTTTAATGATTCAATGGCCTCTGGAATGTCTTGCACTTCATCAAGAACAATGAGAGTGTCCCCCGGGGTGATATCAACTCCGGACAATGCTCTGAGAGCCCGGAGTATTCTGTCCGTATCGAAGTCCAGAGAGAACACATCCTTCAAAGTTTGGTTCTTACGACATACCAGATATGCAACCTTTTTAAAATACTGTTTTCCTAATTGTTCTAACAGCCATGTCTTGCCGACTTGTCGGGCACCGTTGAGAATCAGCGGTTTTCTGGTTGCGCTATCTTTCCATTCGACAAGTTTCTGAAATACAATTCTTTCCATATGTGTTACTACATTTTCTAGCAGGAGTCTTGTTAACAAAGTTACACTTTTTAGCACATAAAACAACTATTGTACTACATTTTATTGCACTTAATTGTGCAGATGTTGCACTGCGCGCGAGAAGTAGACACGAAAAGATTATTTCGTTATGCACTGCGCGCGAGAAGTAGACACGAAAAGATTATTTCGTTACACGTTGTTTTT
>CABQGZ010000574.1 GCA_902463835.1 uncultured Lachnospiraceae bacterium | reverse complement strand
CTCAGGAATGCCTTCGCGCCTAAGTCTTCGTAAGCATCGGATTTCACCTCCGTTAAGGGCGCCCCTGCATTGTTTGCTCTGGGGCACCCTTACCCCTGGCTGCTGGTTACTGGCTGGCCTTATTACAGCTGACTTTTCTTGAATACTGTTACCGTTTTCTGAGCGCCTTTGCCACTTGTTTCTGGACGCCTTTATTGCTGTTTTCTAATTCGCTTTTATTGGTTCACCAGTTTGGCTGAATTTCCTGCTATTTCGTATGTCTTTATTTTTCGGCACTCATGCGTTTTCTGGTTACCAGAAGTACGGCTGCTCCTACTACCAGGATTCCGCCTACTACGTAGAAGATTGTTGTTCCGATTCCGCCAGTTTCTGGAAGCAGAGAACCGGTCTTATTCTCTATTTCTACTGCTCCGTCAGTACCCACATTTGAAGTATTTCCTGTGGTACCAGACAGTATGACTTTACCTTCATGATCAATTGTGATTTTAACAAAGCCTGACATTTTGTTATATCCATCTGGTGCCTCTATCTCTTTCAGATAGTAATCACCTGCATCCAAACCACGTAATACAAAACGCCCGCTTTCTCCTGTCGTAATCTCTGTCATTCTCTTGTAAGTGGATGCATCAGTTTCCATAGCCACACGGTAAAGAGCTCCAAGATCTGTATCGGTATTATCTACATGTACAAACTCAATAGGATCTCCTTCCGTATTCCTGTACAGTGAAAATGTCGCACCGGGCAATGATATCTGACTGCTATCTTCATCCTTACCATACTTATAGATTGGTATCTGCCATGTTCTTACCTTTACCTTGCTCTCTTCTGTCGTAAAATTTTTATCTCCATATGTCAGCTTGGCACTATTTTCACTGTTTTCCTCAAAATATGCTTCCTGCTTCACTATTGCACTATAAGTTACTACAATCTCATCACCTGTTTCTAATGTGTCGCAGAGCTCTTGTTTAAAAACTACTTCAAAAGTACATTTTGGTGTCCCATGGTCTCCAACCACATCTTCTCCTGTTTTTAATACGTAATCTGTATTCGCTACTAATGTCTTACTTTCACCGCTATGCTTCAAGGTTACCACCAACGAGTCTTCTTTAAACGTCATTCCGCTCTGCATGATATCATGCATTGTATAGTTTTCGGCACCTTTCTTTGGCTTGATGGTTACCTTAAAGTTCACAGTATCTCCTCTGTTAGCATCAGCGAACTTTCCCCACTCATCAGCTTCACCTATCTTTGAATTCTCCTGCACCTTTTTATCGATTTCCGGTGCATCATTTTTTTCGTGGATTGTCACATCCTTGTTTGTGGTGTCAAGTCCACACAGTGTTCCCAGGTTGGAGTCTAACAGATAGTAGCCCAATGGCAGATTCTCAAATACAATTTTTTTCTCTTCATCGGACGTTGTATCATCTTTTTCAAAAGTTGCTGTTCCGGCTGCGGAGATTCCAGATGTTTTCTTCGCATATGCCAGCGCTGCTTTTGCAAATGCAACTACATCTTCCAGCTCATTTTCAATGGTTACGTATTTCTGTACTGGATCCACCTTGAAAACTTTTGTCGTTTCTCCTTCCGGATAATTTGTAATAAAATTCTCCCAACTGGAATTAGCAATCCTATAGGAGTAGGTACCAGTTGTAGTATTATAGCTTTCCAGTTCCAGTATCTGATAAATAGTATACGTGTGCCCTCTCTTGGGATTATCGATCGTAATCGTTCCGTCAGTCGCTGCCGGAGCCGCTGCTGCGGGGATGGCCATTGCCAGTACCATGATCAGTGCCAGAACTGCGCTGGCGAGTTTTTTCATTTGTTTCATAATCTTGTTCCTTCCTTTCTCTTTGAAGCTTCTTTCTTGTTACATTTTCCTTCTGTCTCGTCACTGATGTCTATTTTTTCTTCGGCGGATTTATGAATGCTTTTCTCCCCCTTTCTCCGCCTGCATTTATAATACAACAGTGTTCCTCCCATAATAGCGATTCCACTGAACGTATACTTTCCTGTTCCTGCACCTTTGGTCGGGTGCGGGATATAGCTTTTTCAAAATTCTCAAAACCTTCTGTCACTCCACCGCTCTCAGCCGCTTTAAGGGCCAGATGCGGAAGATGATCTTTCCTACGATCTGTTCCTGGGCGACACAGCCGATGGCGGTGTTTCGGGAATCCACTGACACAGAGCGGTGATCTCCCATGACGAATAGTTTTCCGTCCGGCACCTGGTAGGGCAGTTCGATGTCGCAGTCGCCCAGTGATTTGTCCACCAGGTAGGGTTCTTCCAGCTCGATCTGGTTCACGTAGACTGTACCGTCCT
Organism: uncultured Lachnospiraceae bacterium; assembly: GCA_902463835.1. GTDB lineage: Bacteria > Bacillota > Clostridia > Lachnospirales > Lachnospiraceae > 14-2. The sequence goes on along the minus strand of CABQGZ010000574.1, from coordinate 1,000 downwards.
CACGGATGTCGATCCAGTCTCCGGCCTGGCCGATGACTCGTTTGACCAGGATCTTGTTGTTGTAATAGAATGATACGATATCGCCCGGGGCGAAGTCGGAGGTTTTCTGGGACAGGATGATTTCTCCGTCCTGCAGGGTGGGGGCCATGGAGCTGCCGTAGATCCTCAGCACCGGCATCCAAAGGGTGGCTACCAGCACGGCTACGGCCGCCACTGTGATCAGTGTGCCTATGGTGCTGCGCAGGATATGGTAGTAACGCTTCTTGTACTGCAGCCTGGCCCGCTCGACCTTCAACTGACGGATACTTACTTTTCTTTTGTGCTCCGGATTCGCTTCCGACTCCGGATTTCCTTCCGACTGTTCCTGATCCAACTCCACTTTCGCCGGATGCTTCGGATCTGCTTCCGGCGCTTCCTGCCGCTTAGTTCCGCTTTCTTCCCACTCTTCCAGGAGCAGCTCGATCAGTTCCTTCCTGCTTAGTTTTTTCAGTTGCTTTGTTGTCATATGAGAACGGTCATCCTCCTTCATTGTCTGCCGCCGAACTGCTTCCCTTTCCCATGTTTACTTTCGCTGCGGTCAAATCTGTTTCGATGCCATCTGTCATACCATAGGAGTAAACTAACGCATATCATCAGCAATCCTCCCACAGTGTAGGGAATCGTGCCGCTGCCCCCTGTCTTCGGAAGCTCCACGCCCCTCTCGTAAAAGCCGCTGTCATTGTATTTTGCTTCAAACAAGGCAGCCTGCATCTTCCTGGCTTCGGGCAGTTCAATTCCCAGAATCATCGTGCTTTGAAGCCGTTTGGAATAATCTAAACTGTAGGTGGCTATACCATCAGAATCTATGGTTCTATCCTCACCGCAATGAACCGGGGAGGCCAGCAACTGACTGAATTTTGTATTGCCAGCATCATCTGTGAATTTCACCGCATATATTCCGGCGGGCAGGTCTGTGAATTTGTAACGTCCCGGCTCATAGTCCCTGGCAAAGGCTTCACCG
>CABQGZ010000573.1 GCA_902463835.1 uncultured Lachnospiraceae bacterium | reverse complement strand
ATATTGGTTCCATCGCAAGGAACAAGAAAGGGGATTCTTTATGAAACTATTTCTATTGATCATCTATTTTGCAGTGATGGTGGGTATCGGCCTGTACTGCAAAAAGCACGCCACCGATGTAAACGGCTTTGTACTGGGAGGACGCTCCGTGGGGCCCTGGCTCACCGCCTTCGCCTATGGCACCTCCTATTTCTCTGCCGTAGTCTTTGTTGGATACGCCGGCCAGTTTGGCTGGAAATACGGAATTGCCGCCACCTGGGCCGGCATCGGCAATGCCATCATCGGCTCCCTGCTGGCATGGGTCGTTCTCGGCAGGCGAACGCGTATCATGACCCAGCATCTGGACTCGGCCACCATGCCCCAGTTCTTTGGACGCCGCTTTGACAGCAAACCATTGAAGATCGTGTCCTCCGTGATCATCTTCATCTTCCTGATCCCGTATACAGCCTCCCTGTACAACGGACTCTCGAGACTCTTCGGCATGGCTTTTGACATTGACTACTCTGTCTGCATCGTTCTGATGGCCTGTCTCACCGCGGTCTATGTGATCGCCGGCGGATACATGGCCACCGCCATCAACGATTTTATCCAGGGAATCATCATGCTCTTCGGTATCGCCACCATCATCGTCGCCGTGTTAAAGGGACAGGGCGGATTGATGGCCGCTCTGGACGGACTGGCAAAGGTTTCCGACGAGACGGTGTCAGGCACCCCCGGCGTGTTCGCCTCTTTCCTGGGACCGGATCCCCTCAATCTGCTCTTTGTTGTGATCCTCACCTCCCTTGGCACCTGGGGACTGCCTCAGATGGTTCAGAAATTCTACGCCATCAAAAATGAGGAGGCCATCAAAAAGGGGACTATTATCTCCACTGTATTTGCACTTGTGGTGGCTGGCGGCTGCTATTTTCTGGGCGGATTCGGACGTCTCTTCTCCAATCAGATTGACATCGCCGCCAACGGATACGATTCCGTGATTCCCACCATGCTGGCCAACTTAAGCCCCATACTGATTGCCCTGGTAGTGATCCTGGTACTGTCGGCCTCCATGTCGACTCTGTCCTCCCTGGTCATCGCCTCCAGCTCCACCCTGACCATCGATTTTCTCAAGGACAACTTCTTTAAGAAAATGTCGGACAAAAAACAGCTTTTGTCCATCCGGATCCTTGTGGTTGTCTTTATCGCGATCTCCGCGGTCATTGCTCTGATCCAGTACAAGAGCTCCGTGACCTTCATCGCACAGCTTATGGGAATCTCCTGGGGAGCCCTGGCCGGCGCCTTCCTGGCTCCGTTCCTCTACTCCCTGTACTGGAAACGGACCACCAAGGCAGCCTGCTGGGTATGCTTCCTCTTTGGCTCAGGCATCATGATCCTTGACATGGTAAAGCCTTCCATCCTGCCCGCCATCATGCGCTCCCCCATCAACTGCGGATCCATCGCCATGCTGGCCGGCCTTGTCATCGTTCCGGTGGTGAGCCTTCTCACGCCGAAGCCGGACGCCAAGCATGTGGAGGAGGCCTTCGCCTGCTACGATAAGAAGACTGAGGTAGCCCAGAAGACAGCTCTTGGTAAATAGCAGAACAGAAAAGCCAGGACATCCGGTTCTAAACCGTTTGTCCTGGCTTTCGTCATACATATAACTAGCCCTACCCTGTATTCCTTTCATTGCTATCCGCATCCCTCACGCGGCACAGCTTATAACAGAAAGCTTACCCACGGTTCTGCTGCGCCACCAATTGATCCGCGCCGTACTTCTTCCGCAGCGCCGGCTTCTCAATCTTCCCTGTGGCGTTCCTTGGCACCTCCGCAAAGATGATCTTCTTGGGCCGCTTGTAGCGCGGCAGTCCCTGGCAGTACGCCTCGATCTCCTCTTCCGTACACTCCGCGCCCTCGATCACGGAGATAATCGCTCCTGTGATCTCGCCAAGACGCTTGTCCGGCAGACCGATCACAGCCACATCCTTCACCTTCTCATAGGCACTCAGATAATTCTCAATCTGAACGGGATAGATATTCTCCCCGCCGCTGACGATCACATCCTTCTTCCGATCCACCAGGAAGTAAAATCCATCCTCGTCCTGCATGGCCATATCTCCCGTGTAGAGCCAGCCGTCCTTCAATGTCTCTGCCGTCGCCTTGGGGTCGTTATAGTAACAGGTCATAAGCCCGGGTCCCTTGACGCAGAGCTCACCCACATCACCCTGGTTCACTTCCTTGCCATCCTCGTCCACAATCTTGCACTCCCAGCGGTACCCCGGCACGCCGATGGCTCCCACCTTGTGAATATTTTCCACCCCAAGATGCACGCAGCCAGGTCCCGTGGATTCCGACAAACCGTAATTGGTGTCGTACATATGGTTCGGAAAATATTTCTTCCAGTGCTGAATCAGGGACGGGGGAACCGGCTGGGCGCCGATATGCATCAGTCTCCACTGGTCAAGCTCATAATCCTCCAGCTTCAGGTCTCCCCGATCCAAGGTCTCCAGGATATCCTGAGCCCAGGGCACCAGCAGCCACACAATGGTGCAGTGTTCCTTGGACACCGCATCAAGAATGATCTCCGGCGTTGTCCCCGTCAGAAGAACCGCCTTGCTGCCCGCGCACAGGCTTCCCATCCAGTGGAATTTGGCGCCTGTGTGATACAGCGGAGGAATGCATAAGAATACGTCATCCCTGCCTGTGAGATGGTGCTTCTGCTCCATCTGCGCCGCCTGCAGAAGGCTCTCATGGTTATGTAGGATTGCCTTGGGGAACCCGGTTGTCCCCGATGAAAAGTAGATCGCCGCGTCATCCTCATCCTCCAGACGAACCAGCGGCGCCTGACTGGAGCAGTCCGCCACCAGCTCCCGATAGCTCTCCGCAAAGGTAGGACATCCGTCCCCCACATAGATCAGCAGCCGGCCTCTGCCAAGCTGCGGCTCAATCGCCTCGATACGCCCGATGAACTCCGGTCCGAAGAACAGAACATGAACCTCCGCCAGATCCGCGCAATACTGAATCTCCTCCGCGGAAAAGCGGAAGTTAAAGGGCACTGCGATGGCCCCTGTTTTTAAGATTCCAAAATAGATGGGCAGCCATTCCAGGCAGTTGAACATCAAGATGGCCACCCGGTCTCCCTTGCGGATTCCACGGCTGATCAGCATGTTGGCCACCCGGTTGGCCTTCTCGTCAAAAATAGACCAGGTGATCTCCCTGCGGTAAGGGGTTGACGAGGTCTGCTGTACCAGATCATATTCCTTCCATGTGGTCTTCCTTGTATCCTTCATGTTGGGATTTAATTCCACAAGCGCCACTTCTTCTCCATAGAGCTTATGGTTTCTCTC
>CABQGZ010000572.1 GCA_902463835.1 uncultured Lachnospiraceae bacterium | reverse complement strand
GTAGAGCATGGAATTGAGATGGAATTCACCTTTATCGGTGCGCCCGGAAAGCGCGTGGGCATGGACAAGGTGGTGAGCGTCTACACGTCGCGAGATGGGGAGGCGTCCCTGCCCAAGGCCCTCACAGACATGGGAGAGGATTATGACGTGCTTCTCCAAAAACAGCAGAAAGCCTGGGAGAAGCGATGGAAGTATGCGGATATCAGGATCCAGGGGGACGACAACGCCCAACAGGGGGTACGCTTTAACCTGTTTCATCTGATTCAGGCAAATGCCAGAGATAACGACCGGGTGAGTCTGGCGGCAAAGCTTTTAAGTCATACCAGATACCAGGGAAACGCCTTCTGGGATACGGAGACCTTCATGTTCCCCTTCTATCTGTACACGGATCCTCAGGCGGCGAAGAATCTGCTGCTGTACCGTTATCATCTGCTGCCGGCGGCAAAGGAGAAGGCAAGAGAGCGCTTCTTAAAAGGAGCCATGTTCCCCTGGTGCAGTGCGGATGATGGAACGGAGCAGTGCCAGACATGGGAGTATGGCGACTGCGAGATCCACATCACGGCGGACGTGGCCTATGCCTTTGAACAGTATATCAAGGCCACAGGAGACCGGGAGTTCTTCTATGACTATGCGGCGGAGGTCTATGTGGAGACCGCGCGTTTCTGGGCGGATCGTGTGAATGTGGATGAGCGGACTGGGCGCTATGTTCTGGTGGCAGTGAAGGGGCCGGATGAATATTGCGCAATCACCAATAACAATATGTACACCAACTATATGGCAGCCTACAATCTGCGGCTGGCGGCGGAGGCTGTGGTGCGGTACGCGAAGGAAGAACCGGAACGCTGGCAGCAGCTTTCGGGGAAGCTGGGCTTTGAGCCGGAGGAAGCAGAGCAGTGGCGGCAGATTGCAGAGGGCATGGCCCAGAATTGGGATGAGAAGAATCCGGATCTGTTGATCCAGGATGATTCCTTCCTGATGCAGCCCCTGGAGGATCTTGCGCCTCTTGCGGACCGCAATAAGCCGGTGCTGGAGATCCTGGGCTATGAGCGGGCTATGCGTGTGCGGATCCTGCGCCAGACAGATGTGGTACTTCTGCAGTATCTGTTGAATGATGAATTTACCGAGGAGCAGAAGCGGGCGGCCTTCCTGTATTATGAACCCATCACTACCCACGATTCTTCCTTGTCCTACAACACCCACTGCATTATGGCGGCGGAGCTTGGCATGGCAGAGAAGGCGGAGGGATATTTCAATAAATCCTGTCGTCTGGATCTGGACGACGAATTTGACACAGTGCGTTCCGGCCTGCACGGAGCGGCTATGGGCGGTACCTGGATGACGGTGGTCAACGGCTTCGGCGGCCTGCGTCTGATGGAGGAAACGGTGTCCTTGAAGCCATATCTGCCCCAAAGCTGGGAGTCGCTGGAATTTTTCCTGCATGTACAGGGGCGAATCCTTGCGGTGACGATCACAAAGGCGGAAACGAAGCTTCAGCTTGTGGAAGGGGAGCCGCTTACGGTGCTGTTGGATGGGGAGAAGATGGAAGTTATGACAGTGAAAAGAGAAGAAAAGGGAAGAATTTAGATATGTAAAATTTTATAATGAACAAAAGATTAGATGAGGAAAAGAGGGGGAGGAGGTGAGAATCATGACGCAGAGAAAAGGCATTGCGTACCTGGACAGGAGGCGCCGCCGCAGAGCATGGCGGAGGATTCTTGTATTTCTGGGAAGTATTGTTGCGTTTGCTACAACGTATGCATTGATCTTGCCTGCCATTACCCAGGAACAGAACAAGTCGATTCCGGATATTCTTTCCGGTGATAACGCCTATATTTCAAATGCGGCGATGTCTGTGGATTCCGATACGGAATCTGGGGAGGCGATTTCCACAGGGACAGGCCCATGGGATGAAAATGATGAACCGGGAAACGATAAGGATGAAGATAATCGTATTGTGCGTACCTTTGATCTTGTCACTTATACAGTGCACTATACTACGGAATTACAGGAGGAGACAAGGGAAAATGGTATTTCCGGATATAAGGAAGGCCGGGTATATTTTGAATTTGTACTTCCTTTGACAGAGAAGGAGGGACAATTTGAGACAGAGACAAGCGCTATGAGCTGGCTTACCACTGAGAAGGGCGTTGACTACGAGGTTTCAATCATGAGAATGGAGGTCGGAGGAGAAGAGAAGGAGGTGCAGGTATTGAGCGGAAGCTTCCTGGAAACGCCGACGGAAAATCAGGAGTCGACCATAGGCGCCAGCTGGCGGGAACTGACGGTTGCAGTCCGGGTGCTGGCAATGAAGAACAAGGAGACGGTTGCTCCGCAGTTTACCTTCTGGTTGAAAGATAACGAAGTAGGTACAACATATGGATCAGGCGTAAACGGGGTGGAAGAAGGTGTCTCCAAGACGCTTGTCACCAACAGCGGATATGAGTGCCCGAAGCATAGTAAGAAGGAATATCGGACAGTGAATCCGGCGGACGTAATTGTCTCTGCGGAACCGCGGTATAATGTACAGATAAAAGAAAACGAGCCGGACGGAAATCAGTATCTTGGAACCTGGGATTTTAATACAGGCAATAAAAATGCTCTTGTAAAAGGTAATATGCAAAGGGAAGGACGTCTGGTAGGGTTTGGCGCTGTGCTTCAACTTTATGGAAAGAGCGCGGATCATGGTATGCGGGGGGTAGAATTGCCGGAAGGGGAGATTACTTTCCAGGTGAAGCTTTCCTCTGTATATAAAAGGTTTCAGGACGGAGAAACGGAAGTTGATGTGACAGACATTTATACCCCGCTGGTCTGGAGCGCGGATGCCAATGAGGAAAGGGTTGACGGTAAGAATCTGGATGGCAGAGACAATATGGGCAACATAAATTTCGCCTTTGCAGGAGCGCCATTCAATACCTTAGACACTGTTGGCAGTTCTTCGTGGAAGCGGGAAAATGTATGCTGTTACAATGGCGGAACGTGGAAGTTTGAACTGGATGAAGCGAATCCGACAATTCTGAATGTTACAGTTTCGGATTATGAAATAGATATGACAAAGCTGCCCAACAGGGACGCCTTGAATTACGACTGGGACAGGACGACTTATTATGATCGAAATGTCATCGGCAGTCAGTATTGGAATATACAGATAGGCTGCTTTTCCAGCGGAGAGTTCTGGATCCTTCAGCCATTTTATCGGCAGGAGGAAGATGGAAGTTTACGATCTGTGGAAGACGAATATGGTTCAGGTGCATTCAGTCTTACTGTTTCGGATGTGAATATGAAGGCTGCCAGCCAGACGTCACAGCAGGCGATGGAACAGAGGAG
>CABQGZ010000571.1 GCA_902463835.1 uncultured Lachnospiraceae bacterium | reverse complement strand
CGGTAACACCATCTGCATTTGCATCACGCAGTCTGCGTAAAAAGATCACAAAGGCAGTGATTCCTAAATATGCCTCTGTTTTACCACCACCGGTGGGGAACCACAGCAGATCAACCATCTGCCGGTCCGGAATATCCTGTCCGGGATGTCCCTTCGGTTCAATAAAAGAGGCCAGTTCATGCAATAAAAACGCCAACTCGAAAGGATACCAGCTTACCTTGTCAGGATTAAAAGATTTTCCATTTTTAAGCAGTGTCTGTCTCCGTTGGAGCAACATCGCCTCATTGGCAAGCTGGAAGGCTCGGAATGCCTTTCCATCTCCGGATGCGCTGTCTTTCAGTAGCTTGATGGCATAATTTATTCTGTTGCATGCATCCTGACATTTTTGAATATTATTTTTCGCAACATCCTGCAAACTGGCTTTAATTCCAGGCAAGAGATCATCCTGATCTTTTATCCACTTCTGGTACTTAGCAGCAAATGCACCCAACTCACGAACAACATCATCAACAGATGCTGTCGCCAGAAACTGCATTGATAATACATTTCCGCTGACCACCTCTGCGGCTTTCATCTGACGGAGATTAAATGTCGGGAAAAATGCAGATTCCACCCATTCAGGCTCAGGATTATCCATATCCCACATAACAGAGCAACCATGCCCCTGTGCGTAGCAATACACATCAGAATACAGTATATCCAGTTCCAGAAGTTCCGGATCGGTAGTCAGATATGTCTGTCGGTTTACACTGGTAAAAATGGGTGCTCTATCACAACTGGCTACTCTGATAACCGGCTGGAATGCACAGCATTTGGATGTCGCATTCATATCGTTTTCAGACTGGTTCTCATTTACCAGCGCAACCGTAATTACACGCTCGCCCGAATCCATGATGGAGTGTGTATACACCTGTAACTGGAGTCCGCTGGGCAAATTCGCATACTCCACTCGTTCTCCGGTGAATGTAATCTTTTCAGAGTAGGAGTATTCATTGCGTCTCCATACTTCTTTCGGTTTCTTTTCCAGATGATCCCACTTGGAAGTATCAATTTCACAATCCTTTGCATCTTCAAAAGAGATCGGCTCATAGAAAGCATAACCACCAGAAATGCAGATTGCATCAACCCCCGCCTTCAATGTGACGGTAATACCCATTGAAGATGGGTTGTTTTGATTGCTCAGAGAAATTGATGCATCATAGGTCTCAATTTCATTTTCAAGCAACGGATTTCTCGCAAGATCCAGGGCTTCCACAGTATCTTTTTGTGGATATAGCTTGCCCATAATGTAATACTGAACCGGAAGCTCAGCAAGGCATTCATCCTTTGTCACAGGCCCAATAAAGTCCTGTTCCAGAATACGGGACACAACCTTACGGGCATCATAGAATTTTGAATAGTCCGCCATAACCAAACCTCCGGTTCTGTATAATTAGTAAGTATCTTTGTCCACAGCTGCAAATCCTGTAATGGTAATGCCGGACCAAATGCTGACATCACCATAGGTTCTTGCGCCCGCAGGAACGGGAGATATCCCGGACACACAGGTTGTGATATTGTGAACAAATACATCACAGAATGCATGAGGATATACCTCGTAATAAACTGAGCAATTTATGTTCTTTATATGCTGAATTGCTTTTTCCAGTTCGTGAGCGAAAGACTTGCTGGTATAACCCAGCACAATTTTTTCGTTATCCTCCAGCACAATGCGATATACAACATAAGGCTTTGTGCCTTCCGGGCATTTAATCAGCTTCAGTCGCATTCCGGAATGTATATTTTTCTGGATATACTGCTGAAGCTTACTGTCCGCAGCGAGCGATCTTAAATCCAGATCGGTATCGCTACCTACTTCAAAATGAGAAATGTACCGTTTGAAACCTCCAGCTTTGGCACACCGCTTACTCTGATCATCATTCCGAGTAATATAGATCTGCTTATCCTTCTTGGATATTTCAGCGCGTTCCACCTTCTTCTTCGGTCGTGTCAGAGCAACATAGCACACCTTGTGTTCAAGCAGATCTTCTGTATCAGGATCTGCCATTGCTTCGATTACATCATCAATCACAATCACAGAGTCAAACTCCTTACCCTTTGCCCGGTGAATGTTACTGACAGTAATGGCAGGCTTAGCGCCTGTTCCAGATTCAAACAACATAGGTTCCCTGGCATTTCTTAGCAGACCCTTCAGCAAATCTGCAACCTCATACCTGTTTCGTGCTTCCCCGTGTTGCGTTGAAACAAGTGCAGCCCACCGCATACGTGCAAGTTCATACGCTGCATCCGGGAACAAGGCAAGATGTTTTGCCACAAAAGCAGGCTCATCGATAGATTCGTTCTCATAGTCGCAGAAAATACGCGCAATCCAGTCACCCAATGTTGGAGATCCCAGACCGCGATGCAGGGCGTGCGGAACATCTGCATTTTGGAGCCAAGCAGAGATCTGCAATGCTTGTCCGTTCGTGCGGGTAAGAATACCCAAGGTCTCGCCTTGACCAACATATCGCAATGCATCACTTCTTGAGAACTTGGTTAGTTTTACAGGCATCTTGGGGATGTGCGCCAGCAAATCGTTCGCTGCAGAAACCCTCTCTTGGGTGGAACCAGTAAGGATTGCCTTCCGATATGGGACAGTCAACTGACCAAAGGTATTACCTTGGCGGTGATTCTCTGTGAGAGCGTAATAATTGGCATCGGGGAAACTCTTGAAAATCTCTTGATAGAATTGTGCGGAGGACATAACTGCAGGATCATCCTCCGCCATATAGTCATACAATGCCTGGCAGGAATCGCCCAAAATTGTGAAGCCACATGTTTCCGGCAAACCTTTGAGCATTGCAAGGACCAGCTCTGCACGGCTACCGACCAAATCCTGAACTTCATCGACTATGATGTGTTCATAATCTGCAAGCATATCTTTTTTCTGCTTAAAAATGTTTGTGGCTTTTTTAATGCGCTGATCATAGTCATATTCTTCCAGCAGAAAATGTCTGGGAAGGAGTTCCTTATGATTATCTTGCACCCATGCGAGCATATATGTGCAGAAAGAGTCAAAAGTACGAACATCGACATCCTGCCACTCGTAGCCAATACGACCGGCTTCAGCAGCATCGGCCAATCTGTTTCTTACAACCTCTACGGCGGAGCGTGAGAAACACAGCACCAGGATATTCCCGGCTTCGGCCTGTTCCTCGTTGATCATGTGGATAATTTTTTCAATCAGAGTCCACGTCTTGCCCGTACCGGGGCCGGCATTTACGATGCTGCGCTCCGCAGGTTCCGCTTCAATAATTTTGTTTTGTGTGGTTTCTGTAAAGGAACTGAAATCGA
>CABQGZ010000570.1 GCA_902463835.1 uncultured Lachnospiraceae bacterium | reverse complement strand
CTTGGCTTTGACACCTCCATGTGCCGGGCGACATCCACGGAGCGCACCATACCCTTTTGTTTTTGGAGAACAAGGATAGCCTCCAGATAGTCCTCTCTGGACGCATGAAGGGTTGCTTTATCCATTTCCGCACCTGATCCTCGTAACCTTTGGTTACTGCGGTGTCAATCGTGCCACATCAAAGAAGCAGGGTGCACTGTCAAATTCGTATCCAGCAATTTTTTCGCTGTTGTAAACAATGACATCCTTGTAGTAATTCAGAGGAATATCGATCACATTGCCGATGTCGTAGTTGTAAAGGTAGGTAAAGAGTTCTGTCAGCCGCTCCTCATCATCAGTCACAGTCGTTTCCGCAATGGCGTCCAAAAATTCCTGCGAGTCAGACAAGCCCATCAGCGCCGGAGTCTGCGGCGTCATGCTGGACATGGGGTTGAACCAGCAGTTTGGATTTGCAAAGGCATAGTTTCCCGGCCAAAGGGTCAAATCAAATTCTCCCGCCATATAGCCGTTCATCCAATCCATCTTTTCCATTCCATTGATGCTTACCTCAATGCCAACCTTGGATAACTGGTCTTTGATTACAGTTGCAACAGAGTGATCGAAACTGCCATAGGCGGAATCCAGTGTCAATACCAAACTCAGGGACTGCCCATCCTTCTCACGGATGCCGGTGGAGTCATTCATAACCCAGCCGGCTTCATCCAGAAGCAAATTCGACTGTTCCTGGTCATAGGAATAAGTCTGTTCCAAAACTATATCCATATAGGGAGAGCCCTCGGTGAAGGGTAATTCTGCAGCTTTCTCATAGCCGTAAGTAAGGTTTTCCGAGAGTGATTCCTTATCAATGGCATAGGCGATGGCCTGCCGCACCTTAAGGTCTGTGAGTAACGGTCGGCTAGCGTTGACCGCCAAATCTCGGACGCGGGTATCGGATTCTGATATCTGACCCGCCATGCCGTCCATTGCTGTGACCTGCACATATTCGTCATAGGACAAAAGGGCGCTACCAAAGATCATGTCAATCTCCCCATTTTGTAGCGCCTGGATGCGAGAGGTGGACTCCGGGATGTATTTCACAATGATCTCATCGTAATACGGAGCATCTCCCCAGTAGTCCTCATTGCGTACAAAACGGGTGTACTGACCCGATTCCCGATGGTCAAACGCATAGGGGCCAGTGCCGGAAATGCCGGAAAAGTTCATATAATCACCTTCGATAAAGACTGTGGGTGACACTATAATCATTACATCCGGCCAGCAGAAATCTGCCAGATAAGCGTAGTACGGTGCGGGATAGTGGATGATCAGGGTCGTTTCGTCCACCACCTCTATGCTCTGAATTGCGGTAATCGCCTTGAGGGCCATGAAGCCGGGGTTGTTCTGCTTATATTCCAAATCGACTTTAACAGCCTCGGCATCACAGGCGGTTCCATCATGAAATTTGACTCCAGCTCGGAGTTGGAAGGTTAACGTTTTCCCGTCATCACTGAATTCCCAGGACTCCGCTAAGCCTGGGACAAATTCGCCGTTCTCATACTTCACCAGAGTATCATATACCAGTTTAATGGTGGGCATGTTGTCCGTCCCCATGTAAAAGGAGGCCAACACATCCGATTCACCGGACGCAGCCAGGGTTAGGGTCTTTGTTTCTGCTTCGTCCCCGCTGACCGTCTCCGTGCCTTCTTTTGATCCACAAGCGGATAGTAGTAGCAATGCGCAAAGGCACACAGCCAGTGCGGCGGTCCAGATCTTTTTGTTCATTTAAGATCCCCTTTCTTGTTTAATCGTAGTTTTATTCAGAAAGCGGTTTGACCCGCCTTCTTCCGTGTTGTATGATCTTCCCCTTTTCCATAACGAGAATATGGTCAGAAATTCGATAAGCTGCTTGCCGGTCATGGGTAATCAGGAGATAAGAACACCCATAATGAGTGTGATAATTCTCCAGCAGTGTTAGTACCGCATCTGCTGACACCACATCAAGTCCGCTGGTCACTTCGTCAAGAACCAGAAAATCCGGTTTGATGGATAACGCCCGTAGCAGGGAAAGCCTGCGCTGCTCACCTCCAGAGAGTTGTTTAACAGGGACCTCCAGCAGATGCTGATCCATCCGAGTCAGTTCCATCAGTTCCAGAATCGTTTTTTTCCGCTGCGCGGAGTTGAGCGTTGTTAGATTTCTCAGCGTTTCCTCCATATTACGGTATACAGAATATGCGGGATCCATGGTCCCAGCCGCATCCTGAAAGACTGCTTGAATATGATGGCGGGCCTTGCGCCAGCGCCGAAAGTTCCACCTCGCAATATTCTCGCCATCCAATGTAATTTCACCCAAGGTCGGAGGTTCAATTCCAATTAACAGCCGGGCCAGCGTACTTTTGCCCGACCCACTCTCGCCAGTTACAGCGAGATTTGTTCCTCGATCCCAGGTAAAGGATACTTGATCCAACGCATGGAACGGGTTACCTTTGGCATCAAGGTAGCGTTTAGAAACCTTGGCTACTATGACACGCTCCATTCCCAATCGCCTCCCTTCTGTACCGAGGTATAACGCACAAAATCTGTTGTCCATTCGGTGCGCGGATACCGAAAAAGAGAGTCCGCCTCTGCACGCTCAATAATCACACCATTTTGCATGACCATAATCTCCCCACATAAGGAATGCAGCGCGGCCGCATCATGGGAAATAAATAATATCCCAGTTTCCTTCGTATGTTTCTGGAACATTCTCAGCAGAATATCACGGTTTGCTTCATCCAAGGCCGAGGTTGGCTCATCAGCCAAGATATAAGAGGGGTTTAATGCCAGCAGAATGGAAAATGCAATCCGTTGAAGCATCCCGCCTGACAGTTCTGGCGGATATGCATTTAAGATGCGTTCTTTATCAGGGAGATTGACCTTTTCTAAATTCTCTACAGCAATCACTTTGGCCTCATGGCGTGATACACCCAACCTGGCAGTGATCGTTTCCATAAGCTGTGTACCCATCTTCATATTGCGGTTAAATGCTGTCATAGGATTCTGCGGTACAAAGCCCAGGGTCGTGCCACAAAGAGCCCGCCTGCAGGAAGGACTGAGCATCGACAGATCTTCCCCATCTAATAGAAGTTCACCGCCGGTTATGGTGCAGGTATCATCCAGTACCCCCATTACCGATTTCAGCAGTGTTGTCTTGCCGGAACCGCTGGCTCCGGTAAGGCCTAAACACTGCCCCTGCTCCAAGGTAAAAGAAATATTGCGCAGTAGGGGAATTTGCTGTTTTCCGCAAACCGACAGGTTTTTGATCTCAAGCATGATCGGTGTTCTCCTTTTGAAACAGCCTGCCAAGCATATTGAAAGAAA
>CABQGZ010000569.1 GCA_902463835.1 uncultured Lachnospiraceae bacterium | reverse complement strand
TCTTGGAATGCATTTCTGGCTGCACACCTGCGGAAACATAGAGCTTTACATGGAAGATTTCATTGAAATCGGGCTGGACGTGATTCATCCGATCCAGAAATATACCATGGATTACAGGGAGATTGCGGAAAAATACGGAGACCGGATCTGTCTGCTGGTGGGATTCGATGTACAGCAGACTATTCCTTTTGGAACCACAGAAGAAGTGCGGCAGGAGGTCAGAGACCTGATTGATGTATTCAGCCGCAGAGACGGAAGATTCATGCTTACCATGGGCAACGGTTCCACGTTGGATTGGAAACTGGAAAGTCTGGAAGCACTCTATGACGAGACCGAAAAATATGTAAAAGTATGAGAGGAATGAAGAAATGGACTACCAGAAGATTATCAGTGAGATGACACTGGAAGAAAAATTTTTATATCTGACGGGTGTGGATATGAATTCAGGCTATAAGCTGGAGCGTTTCCCGGTGGAGCGGATGCGGTATCATGACGGGCCCTTTGGACTTCGGATGAAGGAAGTGGATAACAGCCGCCAGGACATGATGGAGCAGAAGATCCGCTCCGCATTTCCCAATGCCGTGAAGGGAAAGGAAGTACCGTCCACCGCATTTCCCACAGGCTGTTCCATGGGAGCGACGTGGGACGAGAAAGTGATTCGGAGAGTGGGGAATGCGCTGGGAGAGGAATACTGTGCCTACGGGATCAATGGGATACTGGGACCGGCCATGAATATCAAGAGGCATCCCATGTGCGGAAGGAATTTTGAATATTTCTCAGAAGACCCCTATCTCACAGGAAAGCTGGCGGGAGCTTATGTTACGGGGGTGCAGGAGAAGGGCGTGGGCGCCTGCCCCAAGCATTTTGCGATGAACAATCAGGAAAATGGACGCCAGTATGTATCCAGCGAGGCGGATGAGAGGACGATGAGAGAGATCTATCTGCGGCCTTTCGAGATCATGACAAAAGAGGCAAAGCCCTGGTCCATCATGTGCTCCTACAACCGGATCAACGGCGTTTACGCATCGGAACACAAGCAGCTCCTGCAGGAGATTCTGCGTGGTGAGTGGGGATTTGACGGAATCGTCATCTCGGACTGGGGCGCGGTTAAGAACAGGGCGTATTCTCTGCTGGCATCCATTGAGATGTGCATGCCTTATCAGGAGGAGGCGCTGGGCCAGCTGCAGGAGGCTTATGAGCAGGGCGTGATTGATGACGAGATAATAGACGAGGCGCTGACCAGGTTATTTTGTTATTATGAGCGAACAAAGGGCGTATATCAGCAGTCGGAGTGCGATTTTCAAAAGCACCATGAACTGGCGGTGGAGGCGGCCGAAAAATCCTTCGTATTGCTAAAGAACGAAAACCATATGCTTCCCCTGGAGAAAGGCAAGATCAGAAGGCTTCTTGTAATCGGCGACGGTGCGGTGCATCCGTATATTGGCGGCGACGGAAGCTCCCGGGTGGCAAATCCGACCCAGGTGGACATCCCTCTGGAGGAGCTGGAAAAGGAACTGGGAGAAAATGGCGTCGTTGAATACATGGGATTGGAAAAAACGGATGCTTACCACAATGAGATTGGACCCATGGAAAATGAGATCGCGGAGCGAGGATCCCAGGCGGATGCCGTTCTCGTCTTTGTAAACCAGAACTTTGCGTGCCACAGTGAGGCGGTGGACCGGAACACCATTGAGATCCCGCCCAATCTGGAATACGCCATCCGTGCGGCCAGACGTGTCAATGACAGAGTGATCGTCCTGCTTAACACCGCGGACGCCATAGCCACCTGGAAATGGGAGTTCTGTGCCGGAGCGATTCTTGTGACTTGGCTTTCCGGACAGGGAATGGGACGTGCCATCGTGAATACGCTTTTTGGAAGGAATAACCCTTCCGGAAAGCTGCCGGAGACCTTCCCCAAACGGTTAGAGGATGTGAAAAGTCTTGAGAATTATCCGGGCGATGAACATAAGGTGGTGTACGAAGAGCGTATGATGGTGGGATACCGCCATTTTGATACAAATCATATTGAGCCAGACTATGAATTCGGATTTGGATTGTCTTATTCAGAGTTCCGTTTCCGAGATCTGGTGCAAGAGGGCAGCCAGCTTACTTTTGCCATAGAGAATGTAAGCGATGTGGACGGTGAGGAAGTGGCGCAGGTGTATGTGGAATTCCCCTGGGATTCCTGGAACAGTCATCCGTTGCATGAGCTGCGGGCATTTCAAAAAGTATTTGTGCCGGCGCACACCGCAAGAGAGGTGACCATCGAGCTTACGGAGGATGCGTTTACCTATTATAATCCCGCGCTGCAAAAATGGACCGTGGAAGAGGGCGTGTACAAGATCTATGTGGGAAATTCCTCCAGGAATCTGCCCCTCTGTGTGGAGAAAAAAATAGCGCAGAAGGAATATCTTACGAATGTTCAGGTGATGAAGTAGGAGGAAAAACAACGCAACTGCGTCGAACAGATGATACCGTGAAAAGGAATCTTCGGAGGTGAGGGTTCCTTTTTTGAACTTTTATAGAAATAGAAATGAAGCAGCTTGCACATTTGGGTGAGTAATAGTATAATTACGGGTGTCAAAGCAATTGACGAAGCATTATGCGACCATAGAAGGAACAATAGGAAAGAAGGACCAATATGAAAGACGTGATAGATCTGCACACCCATACCATCGCCAGTGGCCATGCCTACAATACCATAAACGAGATGGTTCAGGCAGCTCTTGACAAGAAGCTGGAGATTCTTGGGATTACGGAGCATGCCCCGGCCATGAAGGGAACCTGCTCGGCGTTGTATTTTATGAATTTAAAAGCCCTGCCCCGGGAAAAAAAGGGCATCACCGTGCTGTATGGCGCGGAGTTAAATATTACGGATCTGGAGGGCAGCATAGATCTGCCGGAAGATATACTGGAACGGATGGATATCGCCATTGCCAGCATGCATGCCCCCTGTATCAAGAGCGGAACCTGCAAAGAAAATACCAGGGCCTACTTAAAAGTCATGGAGCATCCCTACATCAATATCATCGGGCATCCGGATGACGCCAGATATCCGGTGGATTATAAGGCTCTGGCAGAAGGGGCAAGGGAGCACGGTGTACTGCTGGAGGTGAACAATTCCTCCATGGCGCCCAACAGCTATCGGGAAAATGCCCGGGAGAATTATCTGAAAATGCTGGAATACTGCAAGGAGTTTGAGACGCCCATTGTGGTGGACTCCGACGCCCATGTGGATCTGGATGTAGGAAATCATGATTTGGCTCTCGATCTGCTGAAAGAAGCTGCTTTTCCAGAGGGACTTGTCATGAATTCTCAGCCGGAGGCGCTGAAAAAA
>CABQGZ010000568.1 GCA_902463835.1 uncultured Lachnospiraceae bacterium | reverse complement strand
GCATACGTGTAGAATAGAAAAAGCATAAAAATAATTTGGACACAATTCAATAAAATAGAGAAAACAGGAGCAAAAAACAGAAAAAAATCAGTGCTGATAATGATGTATCGGCACTGATTTTTTTGCAATATACTAATTTATAATGAGATGTGCGATGTAATAATCAGACTATTTATCGATATAAAATACAAAAGACATATAATCAGACAATTACAAGAAAAAAAGGTATTTACAAAATGGCAAAAAAGTTGTAGACTAAGTGAAAAGAAAAAACTTTGCCATGCTAAAGTGGAAAAAGTTCATGGCAATCCCCCAGAAAGGATGATACGATGCAAGCACAATCCCAAGCCCCCCAGGGCCTCTATAATCCAGCCTTCGAACACGACAACTGCGGAATCGGAGCCGTCGTAAATATCAAAGGCGTCAAGACCCACGAAACCGTAGCCAACGCCCTGAAAATAGTAGAAAACCTCAAACACAGAGCCGGAAAAGACGCGGAGGGCAAGACCGGCGACGGTGTAGGCATTCTCCTGCAGATTTCCCACAACTTCTTCTCCAAGACCATGGCGGAACAAGGCATTGACCTGGGAGAAGAGCGGGATTACGGTATCGGCATGTTCTTCTTCCCCCAGGATGAGCTGAAGCGCAATCAGGCGCGGAAGATGTTTGAGATCATCGTGCAGAAGGAAGGCATGGAATTCTTAGGCTGGAGGGAAGTTCCCACCGAGCCCGCCACACTGGGGCAGAAGGCCATCGACTGTATGCCCTGCATCATGCAGGCCTTCGTAAAACGCCCGGCTGACGTAGCAAAAGGAATCGATTTCGACCGCAGACTGTATGTGGCCCGCCGTGTATTTGAACAGAGCAACGACGACACCTACGTGGTGTCCCTCTCCAGCCGAACCATCGTGTACAAGGGCATGTTCCTGGTGAATCAGCTCCGCCTGTTCTTCACAGACCTGCAGAGTCCGGATTATATCTCGGCCATCGCCCTGGTGCATTCCCGGTTCAGCACCAACACCAATCCCAGCTGGGAGCGGGCACACCCCAACCGCTTTATCGTACATAACGGCGAGATCAACACCATCCGTGGCAATGCGGATAAGATGCTGGCTCGGGAGGAGACTATGGAATCCGAACATCTGAAAGGCGAACTCTCGAAGGTGCTCCCGGTGGTAAATACCCAGGGCAGCGATTCCGCCATGCTGGATAACACCCTGGAATTCCTGGTGATGAGCGGTATGGATCTGCCTTTGGCTGTCATGATCACCATTCCGGAGCCCTGGGCCAACAACCGGATCATGAGCCAGAAGAAGAAGGATTTCTATCAATACTACGCCACCATGATGGAGCCCTGGGACGGCCCGGCCTCCATATTGTTCAGCGACGGCGACAAGCTGGGCGCGATCCTGGATCGGAACGGCCTTCGCCCCTCCCGCTATTACATCACCAAGGACGATCAGCTGATCCTGTCCTCCGAGGTGGGGGTTCTTGACATTGATCCTACTAATATCAAGGTAAAAGAACGTCTGCATCCCGGCAAAATGCTGCTGGTGGACACGGTGGAAGGCCGAGTTATCGATGACGATGAATTGAAGGAATATTATGCTTCCCGCCAGCCCTACGGCGAGTGGCTGGACCGCTACCTTGTGTCCCTGAAGGATCTTAGAATCCCCAACGAGCGTGTACAGGAGTATACAAAGGAAGAGCGGCAGAGAATGCAGAAGGCCTTTGGATATACTTATGAATCCTTAAAAAGCGCCATTCTTCCCATGGCAAAAAATGGCGGAGAGTCTGTGGCGGCCATGGGGATCGATTCTCCCCTGCCGGTGCTGAGCAACGATCATCAGCCGCTGTTTAATTACTTCAAGCAGCTTTTTGCCCAGGTAACGAATCCACCTATCGATTCCATTCGAGAGGAAGTAGTGACCTCCACCACCACCTACGTGGGAGAGGACGGCAACCTGCTGGAGGAGGACGCCAAGAACTGTCAGGTGCTGAAGGTCAACAACCCGATCCTGACCAATACGGATCTGATGAAGATTAAAAATATGAAGGTGGAGGGCTTCAAGGTACAGGAGATTCCCATCACTTATTACAAGAATACAAGCCTGGAAAAGGCCATTGACCGGCTGTTCATGGAGGCGGACCGGGCATATCGGGACGGGGCAAATATTCTGATCCTGTCCGACCGGGGAATCGACGAGAATCACGTGTACATTCCCTCACTGCTTGCGGTATCCGCTCTGCAGCAGTACTTGATCAAAACGAAAAAGCGGACGGCTGTATCCATTATCTTAGAGAGCGGCGAGCCAAGAGAAGTCCATCATTTTGCCACACTTTTGGGCTTCGGCGCCTGCGCCATCAACCCATATCTGGCTCAGGATTCCATCCGGCAGCTGATCGAGGAAAATATGCTGGATAAGGATTACTACGCGGCGGTGGCCGATTACAACAATGCCATATTACATGGAATCGTGAAAATCGCCTCCAAGATGGGAATCTCCACCATTCAGTCCTATCAGGGCTCCAAGATATTTGAAGCCATTGGCATTGATGCTTCCGTCATCGAAAAATATTTTACGGACACGGTGAGCAGGATCGGCGGAATCACACTGGAGGATATCCAGAAGGATGTGGATGTGCTGCACAGCGCGGCTTACGATCCCCTGGGACTGGAGAATGATCTGACACTGGACAGTAAGGGCCGCCATAAGCTGCGCAGCGGAGCGGAGGAGCACCTGTACAATCCCCAGACCATTCATCTGCTGCAGATGGCTGCAAGAAGGGGCGATTACGGTCTGTTCAAGGAGTATACGAAGCTTATCGACGGCGAGCGCAAGCCCATGAACCTGCGGGGGCTGATGGATTTTAATTATCCGAAAAAGGGAATTCCCATGGAGCAGGTGGAGAGCGTGGATTCCATCGTCACGCGGTTTAAGACGGGAGCTATGTCCTACGGCTCCATCTCCCAGGAAGCTCATGAGACATTGGCCATCGCCATGAACAGGCTTCATGGCAAATCCAACTCCGGCGAGGGCGGCGAGAGTCTGGAACGGTTGACTATCGGTCCGGATGGACAGAACCGCTGTTCCGCTATCAAGCAGGTGGCCTCGGGACGGTTCGGCGTCACCAGCCGGTATCTGGTCAGCGCCCAGGAGATTCA
Organism: uncultured Lachnospiraceae bacterium; assembly: GCA_902463835.1. Lineage (GTDB taxonomy): Bacteria > Bacillota > Clostridia > Lachnospirales > Lachnospiraceae > 14-2. The sequence continues at coordinate 172 of CABQGZ010000568.1, read as the reverse complement.
GATCAAGATGGCTCAGGGGGCAAAACCGGGGGAGGGCGGACATCTGCCTGGAGGCAAGGTATACCCCTGGGTGGCAAAGACAAGACACTCGACACCGGGCGTCAGCCTGATCTCACCGCCGCCCCACCACGACATCTATTCCATCGAGGATCTGGCGCAGCTGATTTTTGAT